>RHCK01000052.1 GCA_010030605.1 Acidimicrobiia bacterium | reverse complement strand
GTGCTCGAGGAAGTCATTCGTGAGCATCCGGTTCTGCTGAACCGCGCGCCCACGTTGCACCGTCTCGGCATCCAGGCGTTCGAGCCGGTGTTGGTGGAAGGCAAGGCCATCCAGATTCACCCGCTGGTGTGCACCGCGTTCAACGCCGACTTCGACGGCGACCAGATGGCCGTTCACGTGCCGCTGTCGGCCGAAGCTCAGGCCGAGGCTCGGGTGTTGATGCTGAGCGCCAACAACATCTTGTCGCCGGCGTCGGGTCGCCCGATCGTCACCCCCACTCAGGACCTCATCATCGGTGCGTTCTACCTCACCGCCGAGGATCCGGGTTCGGTGGGCGAGGGTCGCGTGTTCCGCCACAACTGGGAAGTCTTCCGCGCACTCGACGAGGGCACCGTCGGCATCCATGCCGCCATCAAGGTGCGCGCGAACGGCGAGACGTTCGAGACGTCGCCCGGTCGTTTGTTGTTCGAGGAAGCGTTGCCGGCCGGTTACGTCGCCAAGTTCGGTCACATCACCCAACCCATCAAGAAGAAGGAGATGGGTGAGGTCGTCGAACGTCTGTCGGATCACTTCGCCAATGCTGACGTGGCCGATTCGCTCGACGCCATCAAGGCCGTTTGCTACCGCTACGCGTCGCAGTCGGGTCTGACCGTCTCCATCGACGACGTCAAGACCCCGGCCGCCAAGCGCGCCTTGCTCGACGACTTCGAAGCTCAGGCCGAGAAGGTCGAGAGTCAGTTCAAGCGCGGCATCATCACCGACGGTGAGCGTCGTCAGCAAGAAGTGCGAATCTGGACCGACGCCACCGCACAAGTGCAGGCGGCCATGGAGAAAGAATTCAAGGCGGCGCGTTTCAATCCCATCGACATGATGGTCGGTTCGGGTGCGCGCGGAAACATGACCCAGATGCGTCAGATCGCCGGTATGCGCGGTCTGGTGGCCAACCCTCGTGGTGACATGATTCCGCGTCCCATCAAGCGGAACTTCCGCGAGGGACTCGAGACGCTCGAGTACTTCATCGCCACCCCCGGTGCGCGTAAGGGATTGGTCGACACCGCTCTGCGTACCGCCGACTCCGGTTACCTCACCCGTCGTCTGGTCGACGTGGCCCAGGAACTCATCGTCCGCGACGAGGACTGCGGAACCACGCTCGGCGTTTGGATCGAAGGCGTGCAGCCCGACAGTGCGAACCGTCGTTCGTACATCGAGACCAAGTTGTACGGACGTGCGTTGGCGGTCGACACGCAGTTGTCGGACGGCACGACCATTCCGCGCAACACCATCATCGACGACGCTCTCATGGCGAAGTTGCGCGACGATTCGGCGACGAATCGCGTGCGTGTTCGTTCGGTGCTCACGTGCGACGCCGAGTTGGGCGTGTGCGCATTGTGCTACGGACGTTCGTTGGCCACGGGTAAGGCCATCGAACTCGGTGAAGCCGTCGGTGTCATCGCCGCGCAGTCCATTGGTGAGCCGGGTACTCAGCTCACCATGCGTACCTTCCACACCGGTGGTGTGGCCGGTAAGGACATCGCCGGCGGTCTGCCCCGCGTCGTGGAACTCTTCGAGGCCCGCACACCGAAGGGTTCGGCACGTCTGGCCAAGGTCAGCGGTGTCGTGCGCATCGGTGAGGACGAAGGCAAGGGCATTCCGGTCACCGTGGTCGAGGATTCCGGTGAGGAGTCGTTGATCACGTTGCCCACCGGTAGCCGCCCGATCGTGAAGGACGGCCAAGAGGTCGTCGCCGGTCAGCCCATCACCGACGGTCCCTTCGATCCCAAGGAAGTCATGGAGATCAAGGGCATCCGCGAAACGCAGTTGTACATCGTCGAGGAAGTTCAGAAGGTGTACCGCGATCAGGGTGTGTCGATCCACGACAAGCACATCGAACTGATCGTGCGCCAGATGACTCGTCGCGTCAGCGTTCAGGAAACCGGAGACACCGAGTTCCTGCCCGGTGAGCGCACCGACGCCAAGACGTTCCGTGACACCAACCGTTCCATGGTGGAGCAGGGCAAGCGCCCCGCCGAAGGCCGTCCGGAACTGATGGGAATCACCAAGGCATCGCTGGCCACCGAGTCGTGGTTGTCGGCCGCCTCGTTCCAGGAGACCACCCGCGTTCTCACCGAGGCCGCCATCGACGGCCGCGGCGACACCTTGAACGGTCTCAAGGAGAACATCATCATCGGAAAGCTCATCCCGGCTGGTTCGGGCATGATGCGCTACCGGGACTTCGGCATCGACGCCCCGGATTACGTGCCCATGTCCACCTACCACTCCGAGGACGAGAGCCCGGCCGACGTCCTGAGCGGACGCTGGGAGGGACAGGCCTCGGTCTCGACCGAGGGCTGATTTTCACCGAGATTGCGAGAATTGCCCCGGGGGCAGCGGGTTGCCGTTGTCCGCGGGGCGCTCGTAACATCACGGGGTCCTCTGAACAGGTTGTTCAGGGTGCCCCATCGCCAACACCGCAAGTCCGAGTCGCCCAGCGAGTCGGCGTCACGAGAGGTCCGAAGTGCCCACAATTCAGCAGCTGGTCCGTCAGGGTCGCAGCACCAAGTTCAGCAAGACCAAGACGCCGGCCCTCAAGGGTTCGCCGCAGCGTCGTGGTGTTTGCACGCGCGTGTACACCAACACGCCCAAGAAGCCGAACTCGGCTCTGCGCAAGGTTGCTCGCGTCCGTCTCTCCAGCGGTGTGGAGATCACGGCCTACATCCCCGGCGAGGGTCACAACTTGCAGGAGCACTCCATCGTTCTCGTGCGTGGTGGTCGTGTGCGCGACCTGCCCGGTGTGCGTTACAAGATCATCCGCGGCGCGCTCGACGCAGCCGGTGTGAAGAACCGCAAGCAGGCTCGCAGCCGTTACGGCGCCAAGCGCGTCAAGTGATCGAGAAAAAGGAACAGGTGAACTGAGATGCCCCGTAAGGGTCCCGCCCCCCGCCGCGAGTTGAACCCCGACCCGGTGTACCGCTCGCTGCTCGTCACGCAGCTCATGAACAAGGTCATGCTTCGCGGCAAGAAGAGCACCGCCGAGAAGATCGTGTACGACGCACTCAAGATGGTCGAAGAAAAGACCGGCGCCGAGCCCATCGCCACCTTGAAGCGCGCCATCGACAACGTGCGCCCGCCGTTGGAAGTGCGCAGCCGTCGCGTTGGTGGCGCCACCTATCAGGTGCCCGTCGAAGTGAAGCCGCGTCGTGCGAACACCCTGGCCATTCGCTGGGTCGTCGATTACGCCCGCGCTCGTCGCGAAAAGACCATGGCTCAGTGCCTCGCCAACGAACTGCTCGACGCCAGCAATGGCCTCGGCGCCGCCGTGAAGAAGCGCGACGACATGCAGAAGATGGCCGAGTCCAACAAGGCCTTCGCCCACTACCGCTGGTGATTCGTCACCGCTGACAACTCTCTCTCAGCACCCCGGTACCCGTACCGGGGTGCGACCATGTAAGCCCCCCTGACAAACAGAACACGAAGCGAAAGTGAACGACGATGGCCAAGCGTGAGTACCCCCTCGAGCGCACCCGCAACATCGGCATCATGGCCCACATCGATGCCGGCAAGACCACCACGACCGAGCGCATCCTCTACTACACCGGTAAGAGCTACAAGATCGGTGAAGTGCACGACGGCGCCGCGACCATGGACCACATGGCGCAGGAGCAAGAGCGTGGAATCACCATCACCTCGGCGGCCACCACGTGCATCTGGAACAACCACCGCATCAACATCATCGACACCCCCGGACACGTGGACTTCACCATCGAAGTCGAGCGTTCGTTGCGCGTGCTCGACGGTGCCGTCACCGTGTTCGACTCGGTGGCCGGCGTGGAGCCCCAGACCGAGACCGTGTGGCGTCAGGCCAACAAGTACCGCGTCCCGCGCATGTGCTTCGTCAACAAGATGGACCGCATTGGCGCCGACTTCTATCGCACCGTTCAGATGGTGAAGGATCGTCTCGAGGCGACCACCGCCGTTCTGCACCTTCCCGTTGGTTCGGGTGGACCCGAGAGCGCGAAGCCGTTCGTCGGTCTCGTGGACCTCGTGAAGATGAAGGCGCTCATTTGGCGCGACGAAGAACTCGGCGCGAAGTGGGACGAGGTCGAGATCCCGGCCGACATGAAGGAGCAGGCCGATCAGTACCGCGAGGAACTGATGGAGACCATCGCCACCTCCGACGACGAACTGATGGAGAAGTACCTCGGCGGCGAGGAGATCTCCGAAGCCGAGATCAAGCGCGCCATCCGTAAGGGCACCTTGGCATTCGACTTCGTGCCGATCCTGTGTGGTTCGGCGTTCAAGAACAAGGGCGTGCAGCCCATGCTCGACGCCGTCGTCGACTACCTGCCGAGCCCGCTCGACATTCCGCCGGCCCAGGGCGTGAAGCCCGGCGAGGCCGAGGAGCCCGACACCCGCGGGGCCGACGAGAACGCACCGTTCGCCGCGTTGGCGTTCAAGATCGTCGCCGACCCGTTCGGAAAGCTCACCTACTTCCGCGTCTACTCGGGCTCCATCAGCAAGGGCGACGAGGTGTACAACAGCACCAAGGAACGTCGTGAGCGTCTCGGCCGAATCCTGTTGATGCACGCGAACCAGCGCGAAGACCTCGACATTGCCATGGCTGGTGACATCGTGGCCGGACTCGGTTTCAAGGACACCACCACCGGCGACACGCTGTGCGATCGCAACAACCCCATCATCCTCGAGCGCATGGAGTTCCCCGAGCCCGTCATCCACGTGGCCATCGAACCCAAGACCAAGGACGACCAAGACAAGTTGGGCAAGGCCCTGAAGTCACTGTCCGACGAGGACCCCACTTTCCGCGTGCGCACCGACGAAGAGACCGGCCAGACCGTCATCTCCGGAATGGGTGAATTGCACCTCGAGATCCTCGTCGACCGCATGCAGCGCGAGTTCAACGTCGACGCCACGGTCGGCAAGCCGCAAGTGGCTTACCGCGAGACCGTCACCAAGAAGGTCGAAGCCGTCGAGTACCGCCACATCAAGCAGTCCGGTGGTTCGGGTCAGTTCGCCGTCGTCAAGATCGACATGGAGCCGAACCCGGGCAAGGGCTACGAGTTCGTCGACAAGATTTCGGGCGGTCGTATTCCGCGCGAATACATCAACCCGACGAACCAGGGTCTGCAGAGCGCACTCGACAACGGTGTGCTCGCCGGTTACCCCACGGTCGACGTGAAGGTGACCCTCGTCGACGGCGCGTACCACGACGTGGACTCCAGCGAAATGGCGTTCAAGATCGCCGGTCAGCAGGCGTTCCGCAAGGCCGCCGAGGCCGCGCGTCCCGTCCTCATGGAGCCCATCATGGGCGTCGAAGTGGTGACCCCCGAGGAATACATGGGTGACGTCATGGGCGACCTGTCCAGCCGCCGTGGTCGTATCGAAGGCATGGAAGCGCGTGGCAACACTCAGGTGGTGCGGGCCCAGATCCCGTTGTCGGAAATGTTCGGCTACTCCACCGACCTGCGCTCGCGCACCCAGGGTCGCGCCACGTACACCATGCAGTTCAACTCGTACCAGCAGGTGCCCGAGGCCATCGCCACCGAGATCATCAAGCGCACCCGCGGCGAGTGATCCCGGGTCGCTCCGCTTGCTGAGCCCACTCGGCGCCTGAGTAACTTGGGCGGAACCGAGAGGTCGAAGGGGGAGTGTCATGGGAGTTCTTGACGGCCGTGTTGCGTGCATCACGGGTGGAACGAGAGGCATCGGGTTGGCGATCGCCAAAGCGTTCCTCGACGAAGGCGCCAAGGTGGTCATCAATGGTCGCGACGCGGCCAAGGCCCAGCGCTCGATCGACGAGTTGAAGGCCGGCGATCGGGTTCACTTCATCGCGGGCGACGTGAAGAAGAAAGAAGACTGCGTCAACGTCGTCAACGGAACGGTCGCACACTTCGGTCGCATCGACATCATGGTTCCCAACGCGGGTGGCGGAAGCGATTACGCACCCGTGGTCGACATGACCGATGAATCGATGCAGGACGCCATGACGTGGAACTTCTGGCACACGTTCTGGACCATGCAGGCGGCGCTCAAGCACATGATCCCGCAGCAGTACGGTCGCATTTTGGCCATGAGTTCCGTCGAGGGCAAGGTGGGCAAGCCGGCCATCTCCAGTTATGTCGCCTCGAAGCACGCCATCAATGGCTTGTGCAAGTCGGCATCCAAGGAAGTGGGCACGCTCGGCATCACCGTGAACGCACTGTGCCCGGGCGCCATCGAAACCGACGTCATGATGGCGCAGGGTCCTGGTGCGGCCGAGGCAATGGGCCTCACGTACGAAGGTTTGCTGAACGTCTTCGCCCAGGAGTCCGCGGTGAAGAGATTGAACGAGTGCGAGGACGTGGCCTTGGTGGCCGTTCTTCTCGCATCGGAAGCCGGAGCAGGAATCACGGGATCGATGATCTCGATCGACGGCGGCACTTCGCCGTACTGACACAGGGGGATTGAACATGGGCAAGTTGGACGGAAAAGTCGCCTGCATCACGGGCGGAACCCGCAGCATCGGACGGGCCATGGCCGACGCCTTCCTCGCCGAAGGTGCCACGGTCGTCGTCAATGGTCGCGACGCGGCCAAGGGGCAAGTGTGTTTGAACGAAATGAACGCTGGTGATCGTGCGGCGTTCTTCGCCGGCGACTCTTCGAAGCAGTCGGTGGTCGAGGGACTCATCGACTTCACCATTCAGAAGTACGGCAAGCTCGACATCTGTTGCCTGAACTCCGGTGGTGTGCAGATGACCGCGCCGGTGGCTCAAATGACCGACGAGGAATGGGCACTCGAGGTCGACTGGAACCTGAACCACGTGTTCTGGGGAATGCGTCGCGCGTTGCAGCACATGATCCCTCGTGAGTCGGGCCGCATCATCGTCACGTCGTCGGTGGAAGGCAAGTTGGGCAAGCCGGGTATCCCGGGCTACGTCACCACCAAGCACGCGGTGAACGGTCTCGTGAAGTCGGCGGCCCATGAAGTGGGAACGCTCGGCATCACGGTGAACGCGATTCTTCCCGGCATCATCGAAACCGACATCGTGCGCGCCACCGGACCGGACTCGGCCATCGCCATGGGTCTCGACGGCTACGACGCATTGATCGCCATGTTCGCTCAGGAATCGGCCATCAAGCGACCGAACAAGGTCGAAGAAGTCGCCGCGGTCGCGGTGATGTTGGCGACCGATGCGGCCCGCAATCTGACCGGCGTGCTCTTCCCGGTCGACGGCGGAACGATGCCCTACTGATGACGAAGCTCGGACTGAGCGCCGACGAGGTGCTGACCACCACTCGTTCGGTGCGCAAGCGACTCGATTTCGATCGAGCGGTCCCACGCGACATCATCACCGAGTGCATCGAGATCGCTCACCAATCGCCGAGCGGCAGCAACTCGATGCGTTGGCGTTGGCTGATCATCGACGATCAGGACGGCAAGGACTTCCTCGCCGAGATCTACCGCAAACGCTTCTACGCCTATGCCGCCGAATCCGGTAAGCCGGTGTCGGAGCAAGCCGGTTCCGCCGTCCAAGAGTCGGGCGCGTATCTGGCCGACAACATGGCCCGAGTTCCAGCGTTGGTCATTCCGTTGCTGGCCGACCGCATGACCGAATCAACTCCCGTCTCGCGTCAAGCGTCTCGTTGGGGTTCGATCCTGCCCGGTGTGTGGAGCTTCATGTTGGCGTTGCGCGAACGCGGCCTCGGCTCCTGCTGGACCACGTTGCATCTCGCCGACGAGAAGCTGGTCGCTGAGCGTTTCAATGTTCCCTACGACCAGTTCACTCAGGCCGGCCTCTTTCCGGTGGCCTACACCATCGGCACCGATTTCAAATTGGCCAAGCGTCCGCCGGCCGACACTTTCATTCGTTGGAACGAATGGTCCTGAAGCGCCGCTGACCGTTCGTCAATCGAGGGGAACGAGTCGGTCGAGTTCCCGCAGGCTCTGTTCGGGCCCGGTCACGTGCACCACGCTCCACCCGAGTTCGATGGCCGGTCGCAGGTTCTGGTCGAAGTCGTCGAGATACAGGATGCGCGAGTGGTCGACGCCGAGCATCACCGCGGTCGCCTCGTAGATCGCCCGTTCGGGTTTGCGAGCCTTCACCTCGAACGATTCGACGATGGCATCGAAGTGGTCGAACGGCACGACTTGCTGCATCGTCGGCCGATATTCGGCGAAGGTGTTCGTCAGCAGCGCGGTGCGGTATCCGGCGGCCTTCAGGCGACCGATGCGCTCCACCACCACGTCGAGCACCGAGTAGGTGGGGTCCATCAACACGTCGATCTCGTCACCGTGAAGATCCAGACCAGCGGCATCGGCCCACGGTCCGAGGAGGCCCTGGATGTCGGCCACATCGATCTCGCCTCGTTCGCACCGATGCCACGGATGATCGCCGGATTCGCGAGGTCCGAGGAGCACCTCGAGCAACTCGGGCATGGTGATGCCGAATCGATCGGCCAAGACGGCGACCTTCTCGACGATGGGGGAGATGATCACTCCGCCGTAGTCGAAGACGACGGCCTCGATCCCCGAGGCGTTGCGAGGTGGTGAGCGTCGCTCCATTGGTCGCTCCATTGACGTAGGAAACTACCGTCGCACTAAGGTTCGATCGTCATTGGGATTGGGGGATCGCCATGGAACGATGGATCACTGACACACCGAACAGCGAGCGTTTTCCGTA
>RHCK01000510.1 GCA_010030605.1 Acidimicrobiia bacterium | reverse complement strand
GGGCAGTGACGAACCCCTGCGAGCGGCCGCGGATGCGTTGGCCGCCGGGGAACTCGTGGCGATCATGCCCGAGGGAACCATTCCTCGCGGACCAGCCTTCTTCGACCCGGTTCTGAAGGGTCGATGGGGGGCGGCGACACTGGCGATGCAAGCGAAGGTCCCGGTGGTGCCGATCGGGCTGTGGGGGACGGAGTTGGTCTGGCCGCGTTCGTCGCGTCTACCCAACATCTTGAACGTCACCAGTCCTCCGACCATTCAGATTCGTGTCGGCGAACCATTGCAACTTCGGGGCAAGACCGCGGATTCCAACACGAAAAAGATCATGAAAGCGATCGTCGATCTTCTGCCGGCCGAGGCTCGTACGAAGCGCACGCCGACACCGGATGAACTGCGTCGTTCGTATCCGGCCGGTTACAAGGGTGACCCCACCAAAGAGTCGACGCGACGTCCCGGAACCGATTAGGCCGCGCGTAGTGTCGGCAACACGTCCGATGCGAACACGTCGAGTGTCCGCTTGATGTCGTCATCGGGCATGCCGCCCATGTCGGTCATGATGACGTGGGTGTCGAGACCGAGAAGTTCGCGCGCTTCGGAGAAACGATCGAGCACCTCGGCCGGTGAGCCACAAATGGCGATGGTGGACACCATCGTTTGGTAGGGCTCGCGGGGCAACTCGAGTAGGGGAGTTCCCGCTCGATGGGCGCTCTCGGCTCGCCAATTCATGAGTTCATCGAAGTACAACTGGTAGCGCGGTTCGAAGCGAGAGTGCGCTTCTTGCGAAGTGCGGGCCACGCAGAAATGCGAGATCGCGCCGACTCGGATGTCGCGCGGATCGTGCCCGTACCGCTCCCAGGCCTCGCGGTAATGCGCGACGGCGGGCAGGAACATTTCCCAGGTTCCGAAAACCGTGGGCAACATGAGCCAACATCCGAGTCGAGCTGCGAGCTCGACGCTGTCGATGCTCACGCCGGCGCCAACCCACATCGGCGGGCGGGGGCGCTGAGTCGGCCGCGGATGCACGGTGACGGAGTGGAGGTCGGGCCGGAATCGTCCGGACCACGAAACATTTTCCTCGGTCCAC
>RHCK01000509.1 GCA_010030605.1 Acidimicrobiia bacterium | reverse complement strand
CGGCGCGAATCACGCGCGAGTCAATGGCGATCATGATCCGGTGGCCGCCGTTGGTGAGGTCGAAGCGCTCTTGGACGACTTGGTTCGTGCCGGGCTGTCGACCGCCGACATTCAGATGTTGCGTTCGGTGATGAACGACGTGAATTCGGCCGAAGCGGCGGAGGAGTTGCGCATCAACGCGCGTTCGGCGCGCAATCGACGGGCGTCCGCATTGAAGCGAGCGCGCGACATCCTGACGATCAGCGCCGAAGCCGAAGACTGTTCGTGACCACGAAGACGCTCGACAACGCCATGGCCAAACCGGCGATGACCGGGTTCATCAATCCGGCCACCGCCAACGGCAACGCGGCCACGTTGTACGCGAAGGCCCAGAACAAGTTGGCGCGAATGATGCCCAGTGTGCGACGACTGAGCGCCAAGGCTCGGGGCACCTTGGCCAAGTCACCGTTCACGATGGTCAGGTCGCCCGCTTCCATGGCGGCATCGGTGCCGGTGCCCATGGCGACACCCAGATCGGCGGCCACCAGCGCCGCCGCATCGTTCACCCCGTCGCCCACCATGGCAACCGATGCGCCCTCGGTTTGAAGTTCGTGAACGATGCGCAACTTGTCGGCGGGCAACACGGCGCTTCGTGTGTCGCGCGCGTCGATGCCCACCTTCGACGCCACGTGTCGCACCGGACCATCGGCGTCGCCCGACGCGATCATCGATCGCACGCCCAAGGCCCGAAGTTCGGCGATGATTCCCGCGGCCGTTGGCTTCACCTCGTCGCTCACCGACAAACGCACTGCGACGATTCCGTCGACCGTGGCCTCGATCACGGTGGAACCGGAGTCATCGCTGCTCGTGGTCCGACCGACCGCCACGCGACGTCCGTCGACCAACGCCGACACTCCAACTCCGGGGGTGTTCACGAATTCCTCGACCGACGTTGCTGGCACCACGCCGCGCTCGCGCAACCCGCGCACCACGGCGCGCGCGATCGGGTGTTCACTGAGCGACTCCACCGCCATCACGGCCGACAGATGACCGGGCTCGATCTCGACGACGTTCTGCAACACCATCGTCCCCGTGGTGAGCG
>RHCK01000508.1 GCA_010030605.1 Acidimicrobiia bacterium | reverse complement strand
GTCGGACTTCAACTCGTGGACCAGCACCGTGAACTCGTCTTCATGAACATTCGAGGCAGTATCGGGGACCGCGCTGTCGCGCATGCTGTGCACGTTGCGTTCGATGATCGCAATGGCCTCCTCGAACACTCGGTCCGTGGCGGTGTGCCCGGTCAACCACGCGCGGGCCACGCCGACGCGAAGACCACCAACATCGATGAGTCGCGAGCGCGCGATGAGATTGGGTTCACCCGAGAGCACCGCCAACACCTCGGCGGCCACCTCGATGTTGCGGGCGAGAGGACCCGGAACGTCCTGACTGCCACTCACGGGCACGACCCCCACGGTGGAAACGCTTCCGACCGTCGGCTTGATTCCGACGACACCGTTCAACGCCGCCGGACACGTGATCGATCCATCGGTCTCGGTGCCGATCGCGACATCGACGAGTCCGGCCGCCACCGCCGCCCCACTCCCCGACGACGAACCACCCGCGCTTCGATCGAGAGCCCACGGGTTGGCGGTGAGTCCCCCGACGGCAGACCAACCACTGCTCGATCCGGTCGACCTGATGTTCGCCCACTCCGAGAGATTCGTCGAACCGGCGACGATCATTCCCGGCCCGGTCACGAGTGTCGGCACAACCGTGTGTATTGGTCGCAGGGTGATTACTTGGGTTTCGGAAGTGCGGCGCATTCGCATCGTGAAGGTCGACGTTGGTGGAACGTGCGCACCCCGGACCGTTTCATCGAACTGATCGACGCGGGCAAGTCGGCCGAGTCCGCGGGGGAGTCGTTGGACTCCGAAGCGCGACGTATCGAGGGGCTGCAGTTGTCGTTGCGCACGACATCGGGAGTGCCGGTCGAATCGTTCGATGCCGAGGACCTGGAGTTGATGGGGGACTTGTTGTCGGTCGAGAACGGGCGGGCCCGTTTGACGCGAGCCGGGCGCCTATTGGCCAACGAAGTGGCTCTTCGTTTGAAGTAGTTGACCGCAATGGTCAAACGGTCCATTTGGGGTTCACGCCGATCCATTCGGACGGACCGGTTGGGGACGCCGGATGCGAGGCTAGGCTGAGGGGGCTTTCGGGCGTGTAGCTCAGTTGGTTAGAGCGC
>RHCK01000507.1 GCA_010030605.1 Acidimicrobiia bacterium | reverse complement strand
GCCGAACCGACGACGACGTGGTTCTTGTGCACCCAGATGATGTTGCACCCGGTCGCTCTCGACGTGGTTCCCCAAGCGGTGACCGAAGCCGGTCTTCGCGTGGCCGGCGTGTTGCACGACGTCATCCCGTATCGCTACCCCGATCGCTATCTGGTCGAGGATTCGGCGCGAGTGCAGGCTCGAATGCGAGCCGGGCTGGTGCGAACCTTCGATCGCCTGCTCTCGAACTCCACCTTTTCGGCGGATACCGCGAGCAATGTTCTGGGCTTTTCGCGCGATCGAATTCACGTGGTGGGTGCGGCGATCGAACCACAGTTCGTGCCCGCGAACGGTCAGAGCGACGTCGATGGACGTCTGACGCGTCTCGTCGAAATGGGGCTCGACCTTGGTCGACGGCGAAGACCGGCTTCGGTCACCGCTTGGGGAACCACGTCGAGAGCGACCGGGTGCAACATCATCTGGGTGCACAAGAACCACGTCGTCGTCGGTTCGGCAAGAATCGTGGAACGAGTCAAGGGGATGGTGACGATGCCGTCGATCGCGCCACACCATTCACGATCGTCGTTCGACGAATCCACCAACACCACCACGTCGGCCCCCGCGACACGCATGGCTCGAACCAGCCCGATCGTGTAACGAGCGACCCCTCGTCCGCCCGCGGTGGGATGGGAAATGACACGTCCATCCACCAGAACCCGGGGCGTCGTCACGTTGCTCAGCTCCGATTCGAGGGGGTGGAAGCCGCATCAATGAGGACTTCCAGGCGAGCGATCTGCCGCTCGATCGACTGCACGGCCGCCACCGCGGTGTCGGCATCCAGCCGAACCCGTTCGGCGTACCCCAAAAACAACGGCAACGACCGGTCCGAACCCGAACGAACATCGTGATTCAGGGACTGGACAATGTCGTTGATGATCTGAACCTGGTTGCGAATCTCGGCCACTTCGACCCGCAACGCTCGAACGTCACGACCAGAGATTCTCCTCAGGAGCGCTTTGACCACTCGCACGTGGCAAGCCTACCCCGAGAGGATCGGCACCTTCGGAGTCCCCACCATCACCATCGGCGGCACCTAGGGTTTTCGACGATGAAGGTGTCTCGGATCAT
>RHCK01000506.1 GCA_010030605.1 Acidimicrobiia bacterium | reverse complement strand
ACAGCCAGCCGAACTTGACGGTGTTCATTGGACCCGTCACGCGCCTTGTGCGCCGAACGAATCGGCGTCCGGATAGGGAAACCACTCGGGGTCGGGCTCCGCGCGTGGGGCGATCATCACCATCTTTGAACGTCGGAACTGATCCAGGCCTTCGGCGCCGAGTTCACGTCCCGATCCGGTGAGCTTGCGCCCTCCGAACGGCACCGCGTCATTGTCGTTCAGCGGCGTGTTCACCCACACGATCCCCGACTCGATCTCGTGAATGGCTCTGAACGCCTCCTCGAGAACCTCGGTGTAGATGTTCGCACCGAGTCCGAGTTCGGAGTCGTTCGCCAGGCGAATCGCTTCATCGAGATCAGCCACGCGACAAATCGGCGCAATCGGGCCGAAGCACTCGCCATGCATGATCTCGTGATCGTGGGACACCTCAAGGATCGTTGGCTCGTAGAACGCACCCTTCGGGAGGTGCGCAGGTCGACGCCCGCCCGTGACGACACGCGCGCCTTGCTCGACGGCACGCGCGACGAGCCGTTCGACTCGATCCCTCTCCCGACTCGATGCGAGCGGTCCGATGTCAACGGCATCGAGGCCGCTCCCGATGCGCAGTGATCGGGTCTGCTCGACGAAGGCGCGAAGGAAATCGTCGTAGATGTCGGTGTGGACGTAGAAGCGCTCTGCCGACGTGCACACTTGGCCACAGTTGAGGAACGCGGCGAACGTCGCGCCGCGTGCGACTGCATCGAGCGGCGCCGACGGCATCACGATGAACGGATCATTCCCTGATGCCTCCGTGAGCACGGGCTTGAAGCGCTCGGCGGCGGTCTTGGCGACTGCGCGCGCTGCGGCCACGCTGCCCGTGAAGGCGACGCCGTGGGTGCGTTCGTGGCCGACCAGAGCTTGGCCGACCTCTGCTCCACCGGTCAGGACTTGCACGAGCCCGGCAGGAAGATGCTCGAACGCCCTCATCACCGACAGCAACGTGAGCGACGTCAGTTCCGAAGGCTTGACGATGATCGCGTTTCCGGCAGCAAGCGCACCTGCCGCCTGCCAGCCGAAGAGCAAGACCGGAAAGTTGAACGGAACGATCGACACGATGACCCCGAGGGGCT
>RHCK01000505.1 GCA_010030605.1 Acidimicrobiia bacterium | reverse complement strand
AGTCGTTGTCGAGCGACTTGGTCACCGGTGACACCAACGGCGCATCCGACGTGTTCGTCACCAACGGCACGACGGTCACCCGAATCAGCGTGTCGGCGAACGGCGCTCAAGGCGGATCCGGTCTGAACAGCTACGACCCGGATATCTGTGCCAGCGGGCGCAAGGTGGCGTTCGTGACCGAGAACGAATTCGACGATGCGGACGCGAACGGTGCGCCGGACGTGTACGTGATCGACCGTGACGCCGATGCCGACGGAACGTTCGACGAGTTCGCACAATCCGGTGGCGTGACATTGAGTGTCGTGAGCGTTTCGTACGACGCGGATCTCGGCGAGAACGTCACCGCTGGTGGTGGTGCCTATTCGCCGAAGTTCAGCAGCGATTGCTCGAAGGTCACTTTCGTGACCGAAGAAGCTTTCAACGCCGACGACTTCAACTATGCGCCCGACGTGTACATGAACACCCTCGGAAGTGCGGCCACACCGGCGGTGTGGGTGAGCACGTTCGCTTCCGGCGGCGGCGACGGTGGTGGTTACCTGCCCGCCATCAATGCCGACGGCACGAAGACGACGTTCGTGACCGATGCGATCGACGTGGTCAGTTCGTCGGGAACGGTCGGCGGATTGGTGATCAGCACCGTGGGATCGACGTCGGTGACGGCTGCCGCTTACGCCAGCGTGAAGCCGAACGGTACGGCATCGTCGGCGTTGATCGACACCGAGTATGCGCCGGCCATTTCGAGCGACGGCAAGTGCATCGCCTTCAAGGCCACATCGGGCTTCGATTTGTTGCCGGCGAACGCCGGACCGCAAGAAGGCGTGTTCCTGTGGGACAACCGAGGAGCAACACCGGTGGTGAGCCTCGTCAGCAAGATTCCTTCGGGCTTGGCGGCCACCTCGGCGACTGCCCCGAGAATCTCGGCAGACTGTCGCTTCATTGCGTACGAGTCCAACGATGACTTCATCGCTCCCAACAACGCCGACAACAACAACAACAAGTTGGACGTGTTCTTGTACGACACGGTGCTGCGCACGACCCAGTTGATCTCGTCGAACGCCGCTGGCAACGCCGCCGACGCGAACAGCTCGCTGGCCGACCTGGACTACGAC
>RHCK01000504.1 GCA_010030605.1 Acidimicrobiia bacterium | reverse complement strand
GACGGTGACGGCTGGGTCTTCTGCCATTGCGGAAACCGGCATTGGGGGCTGCACGGTGCGGCCGGACTGTTGATGGTCCGACTCGACATGGGCACCGAACCCCATGTGTTGCTTCAACTCCGTGCGGGCTGGACCCACGGTGGCGGAACATGGGCCATACCCGGTGGCGCATTGGACTCGCACGAAGATTCCATCGAGGCCGCCGTGCGCGAGGCTTTCGAAGAGGTTGGTATCGACGTTCGTTTTCTCGACGTCAAAGACCTGTATTCCGACGATCACGGAAACTGGCGTTACGACACGGTCATCGCGCACGTCACGGGCGAGATCGGCGCCCACGAGGCGAACTACGAATCCGATGAGGTGCGTTGGGTCGCTCTCTCCGAGATCGAGTCGTACGAGTTGCACCCCGGACTCCGCAACTCGTGGCCGCACGTTCTGCCCAAGCTGGCCGCCACGTTGCCGTAGGTCGTCAGTTCGACGCGATCACGTACTCGCGCACGAAGGCTTCGAGTGCCTGCAGGCCGTCGCTTCCCCACCCGAACACGATGCGGTCCGGACGCACGATGACCACGTTCGATGAACACCGGTTCAACTGACGCCGCGCGGCACCGTCGGCCGAAGCGCGAACCACCACCGCATCGACTCGTGACACCAACTCGTCAGACACCTCGACGTCGGTGTCGACCACGATGAGCCAGCGTCCGAAGTGCGATTCGTCGAGCGAGCGATCGCCGTCCATTCCATCGGTGGCGACGAAACCCCCACCATCGTGCAGTGCCCCCGACATTCCGAGTGATGGAATCGGCGCGCCCCCCGTTTCACCGGAACCGGCCGCGCGAGCCGCCAGCATTCCCTCGTCGCGAGCGGCGGCCACCGCGGGGTCGAGAGTGCAGATGATGCGACCGAAACCCACGGCTGCTTCGATGATGGATCGCACGTGCGGCGAACGTTCCGCCTGATACGTGTCGAGAAGTGCGTGATCCGCGCCGCGGCACACGGCCGCGAGTTTCCACGCGAGGTTCGCCGCATCACGGATTCCGCTGCACATGCCTTGCCCGAGAAACGGCGGCATCTGGTGTGCGGCATCGCCGGCCAGCAACACTCGCCCG
>RHCK01000503.1 GCA_010030605.1 Acidimicrobiia bacterium | reverse complement strand
GGGGATCGGTGTTCCTCATCAACATCCCCATCGTGATCATCGCGCTGTTTCTCCAATGGCGGTTCGTGCCCGAATCGCGTGATCCGAACGCCGAAAGACTGGATGTGCCCGGGTTCTTGCTCTCGATCACCTTCGTGTCGTTGCTGGTGTACACCATCATCGAGGCCCCTCATCGTGGATGGGCGAGTACCGCGTCGGTGCTCGGGTTCGTGGTTACCGCGGTGTTGGCGACGGCGTTCGTTCTGCGCGAACGCGCCACCGCTCACCCTCTTTTGGATGTGAAGGTGTTTCGCGACATGCGGGTAACGGCGGCGACGTCGTCGATCTTCATCGCTTTCTTCTCGCTCTTCGGCTTCACCTTCCTCATCACCCAGTACTTCCAGTTCGTCCGGGGCTACGACCCGCTGGCTTCTGGTTTGCACACCTTGCCCTTCGCCTTCGGAGCCGGGATCACGGCACCGATCGCTGCCCGTCTCGCTCTGAAGTTCGGCCCGCGACGCGTGATTCCCGTCGGATTGTTGTGCATGGGAATCGCCCAGATCTGGGCCAGTCGGTTCGAAGTGGACACCACGTATTTCGGAGCAGTAATGGCGAGCATGGTTCTGATGGCCATGGGGCTCTCACTCGTCACCAGTCCGGCGAGTGAATCGGTGATGGGATCGTTGCCGCGCGACATGGCGGGTGTCGGCTCGGCCATCAACGACACCGGACGTGAAGTGGGAGGAACGCTTGGCGTTGCGATCATCGGCAGCATCTTCGCCACCACCTACGGGCCTCGCATCGTCGAGTTGCTCACTCCCCTTCAGTTGCCCGAAGCGGCCGTTTCCGCTGCCGAGGAGTCGGTCGGTGCCGCGTTCGCAGTGGCGGAAAAGGTGGGCGACCCATCGTTGTCGGGGTCGATCCAAGGAATGGCGAGTTCGTCGTTCCTCGAGGGATTCCAAGCTGCCTGCACGACGGTGGGCATCGTGGCCATCTGTGGTGCGTTGCTCGCGTTCCGCTTCCTGCCCAAATCCGTGAACTAAAGCGATCAGAGGTCGGTCGCGGTGATTCGCCGATCGACGCGGCAATTGCGTCGTCGTTCCTCACGATCCTGGTAACAGTGAATGTCGG
>RHCK01000502.1 GCA_010030605.1 Acidimicrobiia bacterium | reverse complement strand
GTGGCCGACATCGAATCCGAGTGTTCTCGACTGCCGAGCCCATTGGTGGTCGAAGTTCCCGACAATGTGGACTGGACCGAAGCCTTGCCAATGGTCGTGGCTCTCGACCGCTGCACAACGGTGCGCGTTGTGGGAGTCGCCGGCTTCATCGCCGGACCCGGATTCGAAGCCGACGATGATGCGTTGCCGAATTACGTTCTTGGAGTCACCGGCTGAATCCGTCGTGACATCGTTCAGGCGGCGTTGTCGCGACGTCCCAATCGAGTGTCGTCACTCTCACGGCATGCCACGGCCACGCGATTGCGACCCGCGTTTTTGGCTTGATACAGAGCGGTGTCGGCTCGATCGAACATGGCCTCCACGGTTTCGGTTCCGACCCGCGTCGCCACACCGCACGACACCGTGACCGAAAGCGGACCAACGGGTGTGGCGATACGAGAAGCAGCGATGGTTTCTCGTAATCGTTCGGCCACCAACGTGGCCACCTCGGTGTCGGCCTCGGGCAGCAGAATCGCGAACTCTTCTCCTCCCAGACGGGCCACCGCATCCGACGAACGACTCGACGCAGTCAGCAGTCGACCCACGGCACTGATCACGGCGTCGCCGGCGCGATGCCCGTGGGTGTTGTTCACGTCTCGTAGCAGGTCCAAGTCCACGAGGATGAGAGAGATGCGATTCTCCTCGCGTTCGGCGCGCTCCCATTCGTGCGCGGCCACTTCGTCGAAGCCGCGGGGATTCAACAAGCCGGTGCGGGCATCGGTAAGAGCCAATCGTGACTGACCTTGCAAGCGGATGTGTTCGCTGGCCAAACAGCACAGCGGCAAAGACACAATGACGAACACTGGGTGCTGGAACGCCAATAACGCTGCCACCGCACCGATCGCCAGTTCCCAAACGTCGCGAGAGGCCGATCGCGGTCGCCACATCACGGAACGACTGATGCGATCGCCGTTGGTGGACGAAAGTTGCGTCGACACGAACAGCGCCTCGGTCATCAGATGGACCACCATCGCCAACAGAACGGCGAGCATCGTGCGATACACGTTCGTTTCGTCCATCAGACCACTTTTCATGTCGACGACGTGCCAGAACACCAGACTTCCGACGAAC
>RHCK01000501.1 GCA_010030605.1 Acidimicrobiia bacterium | reverse complement strand
GCGGAGCGCCCAACACAACGCGGTGTCCACGACATCGGTGGACGTGAGACCGTAATGAATCCAGGCGGACTCGGCTCCACCGATGCGCGACTGCAACACGTCGACGAATGCCGCCACATCGTGATCGGTGACCTTCTCTCGTTCGGCCACCGCGTCGACGAACGATTCATCGACGATCGGAGCCTTCGAGCGACACGCCGCCGATTCCTCGGATGGCACGACACCGATCACGGCATGTGCTTCGGTGGCGAGAAGTTCGATCTCGATCCATCGCGAAAACCTCGTGGAGTCGGCGAACACTGACTCCATTTCCGGAAGTGAATAGCGAGAAATCATGCCGCGCCGCCTCCGAGGGTCGATGGCCACTCCAAGACATCGTCTCGCTCGGGTCCGACACCGACGATGCGGATCGGAATTCCGGCTTCGCGTTCGACGGTGGCGATGAAATCGCGGGCCGTCGGCGGAAGTTCGGAGGCCGATCGACAACCACCCAACTCGCGCTTCCATCCGGGAATCGTCACGTACGTCGGCACGACACGCGCCAGGTCCTCGCTGAGATCGGGATACCCGTGCACCGGTCGACCGTCGATGGTGTACCCGGTGCAAACACGAACTTCGTCGAAGGAGTCGAGCACGTCGAGCTTCGTGAGGGCCAACTCCGTGAGGGAGTTCACTCGTACCGCATGACGCAACATCACGCAATCGACCCATCCGGTGCGACGACGACGCCCGGTGACGGTTCCGAACTCGCGACCGATGTCGACCAACTTCTCGCCGACCTCATCCACCAACTCCGTGGGGAAAGGGCCGGAGCCAACGCGCGTCGTGTACGCCTTCGTGATTCCGATGATGCGGTCGAGCAAACGTGGGCCGAGGCCACTTCCGACGCTGGCCCCACCAGCGGTGGGATTCGACGACGTGACGTACGGGTACGTGCCGTGGTCGAGATCGAGGAAGGTCGCCTGAGCCCCTTCGAGCAACACGCGATGCCCAGCATCCACCGCGTCGTGCAACAAACCGATCGTGTCGGCGACGTAGGGACGGAGTCGTTCGGCCAGAGTCACGAAGCGACCAACGATCTCCTCCACGTCGACGGGTTCGCCTCCCAAC
>RHCK01000051.1 GCA_010030605.1 Acidimicrobiia bacterium | reverse complement strand
ACTGCGAGAGCCAGCCGCTTCGATGCTCACCCAGCACCTTCTCCGATCGTGCGAGGAGCCACACGAGCAGAATCAATGGTGGGGCCGCCAATCCATTCAGAATCGCCGAGAAGTAGAGCGCCCGCACCGCGTTCAATCCGAACAGGTTCATGCACAATCCGCCGATCATCGAACCGATGATCACGAGGTAGAACGCCTTGGCTTGCGACAGCTTGAGACCCAGACCTTCCTTCCATCCGAACGCCTCGCTCACCGCGTAGGCCGTGGAGCCCGCCAACACGGGAATGGCCAGCAAACCCGTGCCCACGATGCCGAATGTGAACAACAGCCCGGCCATGTCGCCGGCCAACGGACGCAGGGCGTCGGCGGCTTGTTCGGCGGTGGAGATGTTCACGCTTCCCTTCGCGCCGAGAGTGGCCGCGGCCGTGACCATGATCGCGAACATGACGGTGACCCCCGAACCCATTCCGGAGAACACGTCCCCGCGCATCGCGCGCATGTGCGTCGGTGTTGGCGTGAGTTGGCCGTGGCTCGCCGTGATCTCCTCCACTTCTTCACCGCTCTGCCAGAAGAAGAGATACGGCGAGATCGTCGTGCCGAAGATGGCGATCATGGCCGCGATTTCGGTGCGTGTGAACTCGAGATGCGGAACGAAGGTGTGGAATGCGACGTCGCTCCAGGACACGTCGATCGTGAACAACACGAGGATGTAGGCCACGATCGATAGACACAACCAGCGGAGAACCTTCGAATATCGCCGATAGGGGATGATCACCTCGAGCGAAGCCATGAGGGCGGTGAAGGCGAGAACCAGAACGATGTGGGGTATCGGCACGATGAGGCGCGTCGCGGCCGCCATCGACCCGATGTCGGCTCCGATGTTGAACGTGTTGGCCGCGGTCACCAGAAGAACCGCCAGCATCAGTACCTTCCGGGAGAAGTGGATCTTGATCAGTGCCGCCAGACCCCGATCCGTGACCAAACCCAGCCGAGCGGTGGCCTCCTGCACGGCCGAGGCCAACGGCAACGCGACAACCGTGGTCCAGACGAGACCCAGTCCGGTGGCCGCACCCACTTGCGAATAGGTGCCGATGCCCGACGGGTCGTCGTCGGCCGCACCGGTGATGAGTCCCGGTCCGAGTCGTTTGAAGTAGCCCGCACCGCGGAACGAGTGTCGACGATGGTGATGCGTCGAATCGGAACCGGTGCCGTCGTCCTTCATTCGGAGGCGGTGCCTTGGCTCGCGTATTCCTCGAAGGCGGCGAGGGCTCGGGGTCCGTACACCGTGGCGGGACCGCCCGTCATCAACACGGCGACGCCGATGGCTTCGGCCACCTCGGCCGTTGTCGCACCGTGCTTGGCCGCGCCGCGAGCGTGCGACGCAATGCAACCGTCACATCGATGACTCACCGCGATGCTCAAGGCCATCAATTCTTTGGTCTTGCTGTCGAGAGCACCAGGAGTCATGACCGCGTTGGCCAATCCGGCGAATGCCTTCATGACATCGGGAATCTGCTGACGCAGCTCCCGTGCCAGCGGGACGAGGGAATTCATGACGTCGGAGCCGTGGGTGTGATCGGTCATGTCTCCAGTGTGCCGACTCGGCACGCCTCCGAGCAGTGACCAACGCCTGAAAAGGACAAGAATGGAGCGATGAGCTCGTCAGGTTTCCAGCCAAATCCCGATCGGCTGCTCCCCGAACTCACCCTCAAGCAACAAATGGTGTTGCTGGCACGAACGCTGTGGCGCGAGGGATACAACGATCATCTGGCGGGCCACATCACCGTGAACCTCCACGACGGCACCTTGCTCTGCAATCCGTGGATGCTCTTGTGGAACGAGATCCGTCCCGAGCACATCATTCGCATCGACATGGACGGAAATCTGGTGGAGGGGGATTGGCCGGTGCCGCCGGGAATTCCGTTGCACCTCGAACTGCACAAGGCCCGACCGGGTGTGGAGGTGGCTCTGCACAATCACCCCCTCTACGGCACCGTGTGGGCCGACATGGGTGAAATTCCTCCTGCCCTCGACCAGAGCAGCGTGCTCGGTGGCGGTGAGATCACGCTCGTTCGGGAATACGGCGGCTCGGTCGACGATCCGGGTAGCGCGGCGGCCGCCATCTCGGCCATGGGCAATGCGGATCTGGTGTTGTTGGCCGGTCATGGGGTGTTCGTTCTCGGTAATTCGATTCGCGCCGTGCATCAACGCGCGGTCGCGTTGGAACAACGTTGTCAGCGCGCGTGGCATGTGCGGGCCGCGGGCGGCAACGGTGAGTCGGCGTTGCCGTCCTGGTACGTCGAACGCATGAAGGCATCCGACGGTGACAAGTTCATCGGCTTTTGGGAAGCGATGGTGCGTCAGGAATTGCGCGACGACCCGAGTTTGCTCGAATCGTAAAGGAGCATGATCGTGAACGGATTCCTCCACATCGTCGTGTCACGGTATGGATTCGAAGCCAACGATGTGGGACCGATCGCGATCGAGAGCGATGACATCGACGAGTACGTCGAACGAATCACCGCGGCGATGGAAGGAATCGACTTCAGCAGCCTCACGCACATCTCGGTGTCCGGATTCGACGACGGTGTGGTGTTCCTGGGTGCCGACTCCCGACCATTGCGACCAATCATTTGGGCCGATGATGAGTCGAGCGTTCCTGATGCCGGATGGTGCAACAAGAAACATGATGAGTCGTGGTGGATGCACGAAGTCGGGGTGGTGCCGACCCACCGACACATGGTCACCAAAATGTCGTGGTTGCATCGCAGCGAGCCGGAGACCTGGTCGAAAGTGCGTCGCGTCTGCACGCCCGCGCAATACATCCGATGGCGTGTCGGGCGGGACACCTCCGGTCCGATCGTGGCGACCGAAGCAGAATCCGCGACGACCGCGCTCTGGAATCCGACGGGTCACTCTTACAGCACCGAGGTTCTGAGTCTGATCGACGGCGATCTGCGATGGCAGGGAGTGTTGCCCGACGTTCGTCCCGATGGGAGCACGGTGGGTTCGTTGTACGGCGTCTTGGTGCAGTTGTAAACCCGACGTTCACGTTCCGTCCAGCCACCATCCACCCACGGGTTGTCCCGCGGACACGCACCGCACGTACGTTTTGTACGTGCGTTTTGGCCGAATTCTGACGGTGATATCGGTCGTCGTGTTGGTTGGCGGGTGCGGAGAGAGTCACCCGTCGGCGAAATCACCCGACGACACACACTCCGTGGGCGACGGCGAGCCCGAAATCGACTCGGGGATGAACGATGACCAGGATGATGGTCAAAATGCTGATGGTTCATCGTCGAAAGTCGACATCGGCGCCGCAACGATGTCGAATCTGGTCACGTCCACCTCGTCGTTACCCTCTGTTTCTCAATCGGCGACTGCAGGTGCGTCCGCGACCTCTGCCGGCATGAGCGTCAACGCCGGCGCGAGTGTCGGTGCCACACCCACCACACAACCGACGGTGACCGTTGCGACGCCCGTGCAGGTTTCATGTGACCCCGTGCCCGGTGCATCGTGCGCGGGCGCCGACTTGCGAGGTCAGGAGTTCCCCTACGCCAACCTTCAGGGGGTCGACTTCTCGGGAGCGATTTTGAACGGGGTCGACTTCACTGGCGCCGATTTGTCGGGCGCGAACTTCACCGGTGCGAACCTGACGAGTGCGAACTTGTCGGAAACGGTGCTGTTCGGAACCGACTTCACCGGGGTGCGCTTGACCCGCACGAACTTGCAGTACGTGTTGTGGGACGACTCCACCATCTGGCCGAGCGGTTTCACTCCACCGGATTTCTGAGCGATCTCAATCCAACTGTGGAGCAGAGAACGTCGTCGGAAACTCGATCGTTCCGCGCCGCTTCGAGAATCGCCATCTTCCGTCTTCTCTGACGAGGTCATCATGGTGGTGGCCGACCATGGTGAGTCGCGGTTGCCCGTTCGCATCTCGATGAATCACCGTCCACATCACGCGCGCCGTGGCGCGATCCCCGTCGAGCGCCACTTGGGGACTGCTGATGATGTGCAGGGACGAACCCACCTGTCCATCCAGCGTGGTCCTCATCAACGCCTCGATGGCTTCACGTCCTTTGGCCCGTCCCATGGGGCCGAGCAGTAGTTCGCCTTCGCGGGCGAACAACAAGGCGTACGCGGTGAAGTCGCCGGCGTCGAGTGCCGCTCCGTAATCGACGAAGAGTTGATGAATCTCGGTGAGATCTTCCAATCGTCGCAAACGTGGCTCGAGGGAATCCGACATGTTCGAAGCGTACGTGGAGTTGGACCGCGGATGATTCAACGGGTGCGTTCCAGTTCGTAAAGAACGACGCCTCCACCGTTGCGCACCCACAAACCCGCGCCAGCTTGGGTGAAGTGCTGGTTCAGTCGACGTCGATACCAGTCGCCGGAGCGTCGATGAACGGCCATGTCGGTGGCACCGATGTCGACCACGGAATCGAAGTCCGACGTCGTGGGAACCTCGAGATACAGCACGTGTCGACATGCGGCCGCGATGTTGTCGATGGCCGCCTCCACGTCGGGGCGCGAGGGATATTGAAGGACGCCATGACAGATCACGAGGTCGTAGCGACCACGGGGTCGCCACCTGCTGATGTCTCGGTGTTCATGACCGAATTCTTCGCAGGCGTATTCGCTGATGTCGGTGGAGGTGACCTTCACCGACGGGTGATTCTCGCGATACCAATCGCGCCACAGACCGGGACCGGCACCCACGTCGAGAACCGACGTGGGTTCGACCTCCCACCACGCGCACATCTCGTGGACCGCGGTGGCCAGGTGATCGATCTTCGCGCGATCGTGTACTCCGTCGCCGCCATAGAAGCGGTCGTAATAGTCGGCCTCGAAACGTGACATGGATGACCGACGTTAGTCAGTCGGTTCCGATCACGGGTGATTCGCGCACCGAGAGCGCGGTGGAGTCAGGGCATGTAGAACGTCGCCAAAGCCCGGTCGATCACTTCCAGATCCGCATCGTCGACGGCCTGTGCCGCGACGACGATCAGAACGTCATAGAACTGGTCATAGAAGACCCCCACCACGAACCACGCTCCGCCATCGCCACCACAGTTTCCGTAGACGTCGTACATCCCGATGACCGGAAGTTGTTCGTCCCCGTTGTCGTATTGCTCGCTCGAGACGTATTCACAATCGGTGTCGGCGTAGAAGTCCTTCGTGAAATATTCGAGTGTGGTTTCGAAGTTCTGATCATCGAGTCCCGGTGCAGCGATGACTGTGACACCGGATGTACCCCAGGTGGTGAGATAGGACCCGATGTCGGTCGACACATCGATACGCGGATAATCGCCGCCGAAAAAGTTCCACAACGATGAGTCGCGCGAAGTCCAAGACACCGGCACTTCCACCTGGATGGAGGCACTGTCGTCTTCGACCAACTCGTATTCATAGGTCGCTCCTTCGCTCGAACCACCGGTGATGGAATCGGCGATCGAAGCCTCGACGACGAGAGGACGGTCAGGATTGTTCAATTCACCGACCAGAATCTCACCGGTGTCGTAACGCAGCACCCGTATCTCGATCGCCGCGTCGGTGCCTTGGGTGCGCAAAACATCGCAGTATCCCGACTTGGTGGCGAAGCCGTACGTGTCGAGATCTCTTTGCGACACCACGGGGCGACCGGCCAGATCCAACACGATGTCTCCGGCCATGATGCCGAGATCGCTCGCCGGGCTACCGGCGCGAATGCCGCTCACCCACAATCCGGCGATGTCCTCGTAGGCAATGGCGTAACCATTGATGCCGATGGAGTCTTGATCCTGACCCTTGGAAAGGGTGTCGACAACCGTTCGAGCCAACTCGGCCGAGATTGCGAAGAACTGTGACGTGCCCGTGCCTCCGATGTCGCCACCGGCGTAGTTCACGCCAATGACTCGACCATCCTCGGTGACGAGGGGACCACCGGAGTTGCCGGGTTGGATGTTCGCGTCGTGTTCGATCGCGTAGTCGATGCTGGCCCATTCGGTCTCGCCCTCGGCTTCGGCTTTCACGATGCTTCCGCGAGTCAACGAAAACTCCGGATCGCCGAGTGGGAAGCCAGCTGCCCAGGCGTCGAGTCCCGGCTTGGGGGTTTCGTCGTACCACTCGAGATATGGGTAACCGTCGCCATCGAGATCGATGACCGCGAGGTCGTTGCACTCCGAGACGCCAAGAATGCGCGCGTTCACGGGTCGATCTTCGCCTTCGATGTACACCTGCAAACTTGCGGCGCCGTCGACCACATGCTGATTCGTGACCACGAGACCATCGGGGCTGATGATGAAACCTGAACCGGCGCCACCGGCATCGGACAAGCCGAATTCCGGATCGCGATACGTGCCTTCCTTGATGATTTGGACGACGGCGCGTGACACGTCTTGCTTGTCCGTGATGGCTCCCGTGGCCGACGACGTGTCGCCGCTGACGGTCGTGTCCGCCGCAGTGTCGCTTGACTGGCTACCTCCGGAGTCACCTCCGCAGGCTGTGATCGTTGCCAGAACTGCTCCCACCATCAGTGCGATTCGCCGCATGATTCCCCCTTACGGTTCCTTGTCTACAAATCATAGTGTCGGATGTAGCACCCACCGGTCAACAACTAACCTGCCCCCATGCCGATTCGCTCCCGCGCCCGTTCGGCGCAATCGTTGCGGCGCGACGAGCAAATCCTCGATGCGGCACTGGCCGAGGTGGTCGCGGTCGGTTTCGATCCGCTCGGAATGCACCCGGTGGCTCGCCGGCTCGGAGTGACCGCCGGAACCATTTATTCGCGACACGAAACCCCGGACGAACTGGCCGTGGCCGTCTGGTCGGAGCGTTGTGGCAGAGAAACTTTGCAACTGTTGGACGATTGCGTGGAGACAGCTCTCGGACGTCGTGCCGGGGACGATCTCGTGGAGCGAGGCGTGTCGGGTTCGGACGTCCTGATGGCTGGCCTCGAGGTGTTGGCGATCGCTCGTCGCCGACCGGAACTTGCCGAAGTCGTGGTTCCGGAGGTGATGGAACGAATTCGGTGGAGCGATCGGGACCCTCAGCAGAGGTCACGCATCGCGTTCCTGATCGGCATCGTTTGGGGAATGATCCTGCATGACAATGTCTCGAAGGGTCAGCCCGATGTGTGGCGTGTTGCGATGGCCCTCATCCTTCGAGCCATTCGGACCGAGGCAACACTTCCCGAGGGTGAATGGCAACCCGAACTTGGTGAGCACATCAACGCGCGAACCGAAGATGCACTGCGGGACGCGCTGATCGATAGCGCGTCGGCCGTGATAGGTCAGGTGGGACTGCACTCCACGACGGTGTCACGTGTTGGACGACGAGCTGGTCTCACCGCCGGAGCGGTGTACACGCAATACGCGTCCAAGGATGATCTTTTGATCGACGCGGTTCGCGTGTTGCTCGACGAAGCGGTGTCGGACAACCGGCCACTCACCGACCGTACGGTCAATCGCATCGAGATGGGCAACGTCGCGGCCCACTTGCTCACTCGTGGTGGGGGACAGAGACGTCGTCCATGGTTGCGATTCCGACTCGAGGCCTACATTGCAGCGAGCCATCGGCGTGATCTTGCGGCGGTACTCGATGAATTGCACACCACGGGTCGGAGCCGTTACCACGACATGTTGGCACCCGCCGGTGTGAAGCCCGCGGTGGCCGACCTGGTAGCGATCGTGGGTCAGGCCATTCCCCTCGGCCTCGCGGTCCTCGATGCTTACATCGATGATTTGGACACCGTCGACTTCCGTCATGTCACGATGCCACTGCTTGGTTTCGTCGCCGACGTTTCCGGAGCGCCGTGATTCAGCTTTCCATCAAACGCTGAAGAATCCGACGGAACTCCACCGTGTGTCGGTCGCTGCGAACGTGCACCTGTCCGCGTTCGAGTGGCATCGTCTTGTCGCGCAATCGTTCGATCACCTTCAGATCCTCGGAGAAGATCTTCATCTCGTAATCGATGGCGGCCTGATGGTCGGCTTCGGAGCGCACGTCATTGCGAATCATGACGATGTGCACGCGCGTGCGGTCGAGGGTCATGGGCTGACACCACATCACGATGGCGTTCACCATGCCGGTCATCGGAATCTCGAGCCGCAGATTCGCGGTGAACGGAACCCGGTAGTCGTAACGCATCATTCGGTCCTGCACCAACGGGTGCTCACCAGTTGCAACCAGAGGATCCTCGTGATTCTCGATCACATGTGGATATCGAACGACGAAACCCCATCCATCGTCGTTTCTCTCCGTGGAGTACTCGTTCACCAGCCGGTCCTTGTCGGTGCCGAAGGTGCCGGCGTGCACGTAGGGGAAGTGGCTGAAGTCCAAGAAGTTGTCGATGGCCTGTGCCGCGGCGGCATCGATGTCGACGGGCGGCATCCAGACTTTGGTGAGCGAGTGGTCGTCCCATTCCGGAATGTGCAGGATTTCGGCCACCGGTTCTTCGGGAGCGATCCACAACAACCCGTAGCGCTCCTGCGTGAACGGAGCGGTCAGGCGCGCCGGGGGCAACGTGGCTTCGGATCCGAGCGCCGGCACGTGGGCGCACGCACCGTCGGCATCGAACTCCCAACCGTGATACGGGCAGCGAAGACAGCCGCCCGCGACCTGGCCGTCACTGAGGCGAGCGTTGCGATGCGGACACACGTCGACGAAGACCCTCACCACATCGTGCAAGCGAACAACGACGAATGCCTCACCGATCAACTCGAT
>RHCK01000006.1 GCA_010030605.1 Acidimicrobiia bacterium | reverse complement strand
GCTATCCGTGAGGGTGGCCGTACCGTGGGCGCCGGCCGCGTCACCAAGATCATCAAGTGATCGGCTGACACATCATGGCTCAAATCATCCGCATCCGCCTCAAGGCGTTCGATCACGAGATCATCGATCAGTCGACGCGCAAGATCGTCGAGACCGTTGCTCGCACCAACGCCACCGTGCGCGGACCCATTCCGTTGCCGACCGACAAGCACCGCTACACGGTCATTCGTGGACCGCACATCGACAAGGACTCCCGCGAGCACTTCGAGATGCGCATCCACAAGCGTCTCATCGACATCGTCGACCCGAAGCAGCAGACGATCGACAGCCTCCAGCGCATCGATCTCCCCGCTGGTGTCGAAGTGGAGATCAAGGTTCAGAACGCCTGAGCGAATCGAACCAGACCGAATCGAAGCGACCCGGGTCGTCCTCGCGCAATGCGCGTCGACACTCGGGTCTTTTCGTTCTCCGTCCTCCTTTCGGCCACTGGCTTCTTACGAATTTCACACCCGAGCTGACGAGACTTGGCTCCGTATCCGAAGGCATCATTTCCCCGTGACCGACATGTTTCCGCCCCCGTCTCTCGACGACCAGCAGCCGCGTGATCCCAAGCCGTCTCGCCGCCGTGGTGTGGTTCTGGCCCTCACCGTGGTGGCCGCCGTGCTCGGTGGTTTTGTTGGTGCCCAGATTGCTCAAAGCGGAGACGACGCATCGTCGACCGATGTCGTGATGACCGATGATTCGATGGCCCCGAGTGACGTGTCGATGGCACCCAGTGAGGTGGGTTCCACTGGTGCGCCGGTGGTGACGGCGCCGGCAACCGATGATCGCTTGCCGGTCATGGACGTTGCCAACGTCGTCGAAATCATCGAACCGAGCGTGGTCACGGTGGTGTCCGAGATCGACGAGGGATTCGGAATGGGGCAAGGCACCGGAACCGGCGTGGTCATCACGGCCGACGGCGAAATTCTCACCAACGCGCATGTTGTCGATGGCGCGTCGAAGGTGAGCGTGTTGTTCAGCGACAGCATCGATCCGATCCCCGCGGTCGTGTTGGCCAAGGACGTGGGCAACGACTTGGCGTTGTTGAAGATCGACGCGACCGGATTGACCCCCGCGGTGTTCGCCGACCCCGAGTCCATCGGTGTTGGTGACGAGGTGGTGGCGGTCGGCTTCGCCCTCGATCTCGACGGCGGTCCCACGGTGACACGCGGAATCATCTCGGCCCTGAATCGCACGATCGAGAATGGTGACGGCGCGCTCGATGGTCTCATTCAGACCGATGCGGCGATCAGCTCGGGCAACTCCGGTGGACCATTGGTGAATTCGCGCGGACAGGTGGTCGGCATCAACACCGCCGTGTTCACCAGCACGGCGGGCACCGCGGCCAACAATGTCGGTTTCTCGATCTCGGTCGGGGAGGCCCTGCCCGTCATCGACGAGTTGCGCGCCATCTCCAATGGTGCCGAGCGCATCGAGGGGTATCTGGGCGTGGGCCTGCAAGGGCGTGACGATGGCGGACGTGGCGCCGTGATCACCGAAGTCGCCCCGGATTCTCCGGCTTTCGATGCCGGGTTGGAAGCCGGTGACATCGTCGTGTCGGCCGGTGGAACGCCCGTCGATGGCCAAGCGGCCTTCGTGGCGGCCATTCGTGATCAGTCACCGGGAGACACGATCGAGATTCAGGTGCTGCGCAGCGGAGATCGCCTCACGTTGTCGGCGACACTCATCGAACGCCCCGCCGAGTAACCACTCGTTGCATTGCGCGCGACCTCCACGAATGGGGTGCGCGTTCGAGTGTTACGGTGCGCCCATGTTGGATGCGCATCTGGGGGGATCCCGTCCGTTCGGTCTGAACTATTGGCCATTGCCCGAGGATGACCCGGGCGTCGACATTCCACGCGAATCGATTCGGCTCGTGAGTCCCGATGGCGCGCTGGTGCGCGGTTTGTTGTGGACCCCACCACATGGACGCGCATGGAAAACGGCGGTGATCCTGTCGCATCCGCGCGGCGATTTCAGCGTGCATTACGCGGCTCCCTTGTTGGCCGCGGCGGGGTACGCGGTTCTCGGTTTCAGCACGCGATACATCAACAACGACACCGATTGTTTGCACGAGTCCTGCATCATCGACGTCGAGACCGCGCACAACGAGATGAAGCGACGCGGCGCGGAAGCGGTGGTGTTGCTCGGCAACTCCGGCGGTGGATCGTTGATGGCGATGGCCCACGCGCAAAAAGGAATCGGCGATGGTTGGGTCGGCATGGCCGCGCATCCGGGTGAAGGCGTGTTCATGTTGCAGGTGATCGATCCGAGCGTGATCGATGAGAACGATCCGTTCTCCACCGATCCCGAGCTCGACATGTACAACCCGGACAACGGATGGCGACCGTGGCCCGAACCGTGCTCGTACGACCCGGCGTGGTTGGCTCGTTATCGTCAGGCACAGATCGCCCGGGTGGCCCGCATCGATGCCATCGCCACGGCCAGCATCGAGGCGTCGAACGCCGCCGGGATGGCCCTGCGAGGTCTCGACAAGGCGGCGGACCCCGCCGCGTGGCGCGAGCAGCGTCGCCGGGCGGTCTTCACGAAGTACCTCACGATCTACCGAACCCTGGCCGATCCGGCCTACCTGGACCTGTCGATCGACCCCGACGACCGTCCGATGGGGTCGTTGTTCGCCTTTCCCGACCCCTTGGATGCGAACTACGGCCGCGGGGGATTGGCCCGAACCATGACGGCGCGGGGCTGGCTCAGCACCTGGAGCGGTCTGTCGAGCCATGCCAAGTTGGCCGACACCATGCCCGAGGTGAAGGTTCCGACCCTTCTGATCCACCCCACGGCGGACACCGAAATACGCATCTGGCAGGCCAAAGAGATCGTGGAGGCCAGCGGTGCGGCCGATCGCACCTACATCGAGATGACCGGTGCACCCCACTATTTGGAGGGCCACCGCCGTGTGGCCCTAGCCCACGTGGCCGAGTGGCTGGACGCCCGCTACCCGTAAAACGTTATCCACAGCCCTGTGGATAACGTACCAAGACGGTTCGGTCATCGCGGGAGTCCGAGGATGTGAGTCCGACCCCGAAAATTCACGTCCGAATCCCCGGGCCGTGCGGGTTGGGGAGGGCTGTTCTCGCAGGTAGCGTTCGCCCCTCGTGTGAAACGGGTTCGCCCGGATCACGGCAATCGATGTCTGTGTGAGCCCGGTTCGCCGGGGACCACGCGGCAACAACCCAAACCAATGCTCCACCGGTCACTGACCTGTGGAGCATTTGCGTGAACGGCGGTTCTCCGCCCGACACGTGAACAGTCAGTTCGCAAGGACCGCAGCGATGCGGATGGATGAAGAGGCTGCCTCATGGCAAAGCAAGCGATCGTCGGCGAAAAGGTCGGCATGACACAGGTGTGGACGGATGACAATCGCGTCGTCCCCGTCACCGTGCTTCGTGTCGAAGCTGCTCGCATTGTTCAAATCAAGACGTCAGAGCGCGACGGTTACGCCGCCGTTCAGGTGACGTACGGATCGAAGGACGCCAAGAAGTTGTCCAAGCCCGAGGCTGGTCACTTCGCCAAGGCCGGCGTCGATGCCGGTCGTCGTCTCGTCGAGTTGCGTCTCGACAGCGTCGACGGTTTCGAAGTCGGACAAGAAATCGCGGTCGACGTTCTCACCAAGGGTCAGAAAGTCGACGTCACTGCCGTCAGCCGCGGTAAGGGTTTCGCCGGTGGTATGAAGCGCCACAACTTCAACGGTCAGGGTGCGAGTCACGGTAACCACAAGCACCACCGCGCGCCCGGCTCCATTGGTTCGTGCTCGTTCCCCGGTCGCGTCTTCAAGGGATTGCGCATGGCCGGCCACATGGGTCACGAGCAAGTGACCACTCTCAATCTCGAAGTTGTCGAGGCCGACGCCGAGCGTGGCCTGTTGTTGGTACGCGGCTCGGTTCCGGGCCCGAACGGTGGCGTTGTGATCGTTCGCAACGCGGTGAAGGGGAAGTGACCTGATGCCCTCCGTGAAGCTCAAGAACCAGACCGGCAAGGACGTCGGCTCGCTCGATCTGAGTGACGACGACTTCGGTCGTCAGCCCAACGTGCCCGTCATGCACCAGGTCGTCACCGCGCAACTCGCGCATCGTCGTGCCGGCACGCAGAGCACCAAGACCCGAGGCGAAGTGTCCGGTGGTGGCAAGAAGCCGTACAAGCAGAAGGGCACCGGTAACGCTCGTCAGGGTTCCACGCGTTCGCCGCAGTTCTCCGGTGGTGGTGTCGCTCTCGGACCCAAGCCGCGCAAGTACTCGCAAAAGACACCCAAGAAGATGATCAAGATCGCGTTGCAGTCGGCGTTGTCCGACCGTGCGAACGAAGGCAAGGTCGTCGTCGTCGATTCGTGGAACTTCGACACTCCGAAGACCTCCGCCGCCCAGGCCGCGCTCGCCGCGCTGAACCTCGAGGGCCGCATCCTCGTGGTGGTGCGTCGCGACGAGATCAACGCCATCCGTTCGTTCCGCAACCTCCCCGAGGTGCAGCTCATCGAGATCGGTGAACTCAACGCGTACGACGTGTTGTGCAACGACTACATCGTGTTCTCCAAGGCCTCGTTGCCCGGAGCAAGCAAGGACGGTCAGTGATGAAGGATCCCCGCGACATCATCCTCGCGCCGGTCGTGTCCGAGAAGAGCTACGCGCTCATCGAGACCGGTGTCTACACATTCCAAGTTCATCCCGACGCCTCCAAGCCCGAGATCCACGACGCCGTGGAAGCCATCTGGGGCGTGAAGGTTCTGAAGGTGAACACGCTCAACCGTGCGGGCAAGGTCCAGCGCACCCGAGGCACCAACCGCCCCGGTCGTCGTGCTGCGTTCAAGCGCGCCATCGTCACCCTGGCCCCCGGCAGCGAGATCCCGCTGTTCGAGAACAACTGAGGCATCACGTCATGGCAATTCGTAAGCGCAAGCCAACATCAGCCGGTCGCCGGTTCCAGACCTCGTCGGACTTCGCCGAGATCACCTCGACGACGCCCGAGAAGTCGTTGCTCACCAGCAAGCCCAAGTCGGGTGGTCGCAACGCGTACGGTCGCAAGACTGCTCGTCACCGCGGTGGCGGACACAAGCAGCAGTACCGCATGATCGACTTCAAGCGGAACAAGGACGGCGTCGACGCCAAGGTCGCCACCATCGAGTACGACCCGAACCGCACCTGTCGCATCGCGTTGTTGCACTACGCCGACGGTGAGAAGTCCTACATCCTCGCGCCCAAGGGCATGAACGTCGGTGACCACATCTCGAGTGGCCCCAAGGCCGACATCAAGCCCGGCAACGCGTTGCCGTTGCGTTACATGCCCGTCGGTACCGTCGTGCACAACGTCGAGTTGCGCCCCGGTCAGGGCGGCAAGATGGCGCGTTCGGCCGGCGTCGGTGTTCAGCTGGTCGCCAAGGATGGCGATCACGCCACGTTGCGTCTGCCGAGTTCGGAAATGCGTCGTGTTCTCATCGACTGCCGCGCCACCGTTGGCGAAGTCGGCAACGCCGAACACGAACTCATCAAGATCGGTAAGGCCGGTCGTAACCGCTGGAAGGGCGTTCGCCCGCAGACCCGCGGTGTGGCCATGAACCCCGTCGACCACCCGCTCGGTGGTGGTGAAGGCAAGACCTCCGGTGGTCGTCCGCCGGTGTCGCCGTGGGGTAAGCCCGAGAGCCGTACTCGCGACACGAACAAGGCGTCGCAGAAGTTGATCATCCGCCGTCGTCGTTCGGCCAAGGGCCGTCGCTAAAGGATTGGGGTAACACATGTCTCGCAGCCTGAAGAAGGGCCCGTTCGTCGATGACCACTTGGTGAAGAAGGTCGACGCACTGAACGCCGCCAACGAAAAGAAGGTCATCAAGACCTGGAGCCGTCGCTCCACCATCATCCCCGACATGGTCGGTCACACCATCGCGGTGCACGACGGTCGCAAGCACGTCCCGGTGTACGTCACCGAGGCGATGGTCGGTCACAAGTTGGGCGAGTTCTCTCCGACTCGCACCTTCAAGTACCACGCCGGCCAGGAAAAGAACACGAAGGGTAAGAAGTAATGACCGGTCCCAAGTTGAACGAGCGCTCGTTCGTCGCCGGCGAGCGCACCGGAATCCGCGCCAGCGTGCGTGGTTCGCGCATGTCGGCCTCCAAGGCCCGCGTGGTGCTCGACCTCATTCGTGGTCGCGACGTCGTGTCGGCCGATCAGGTTCTGCAGTTCACCGAGCGTGAAGCCGCTCGCGTCGTGCGCAAGGTTCTCGCATCCGCCGTCGCGAACGCCGTGAACAACGATTCGCTCGAAGCCGAGACGCTCTACGTGAAGGCCTGCTACGCCGACGAAGGCCCGACCCTTCGTCGCTTCAAGCCCCGCGCTCGTGGTCGTGCCACGCGCATCAACAAGCGCACGTGCCACATCACCATCGTGCTCGACGTCATCGAAGCCGATCTGCTCACCGTGGTCCAGGCTCGTCGCGAGCGCGCGGTCAGCGGTCGTCGCGCCGGTCGCACCGGCGGTGTCGCCGATCGTCGTGCGCGCGTGACCAAGAGCCGTGAGGCTCGCAGCAGCAAGGCCGACGAGTCGACCGCCGTCGACGCGCCCGTTGCCGAGAACGAAACCACCGACACGCCCGACGCCGAGGAGACCAACTGATGGGCCAGAAGATCAATCCCTACGGCTTCCGCCTTGGCGTGACCACCGAATGGAAGAGCCGTTGGTTCAGCGAGCGCCAGTACAAGGAGTACCTCACTGAGGACTGGAAGATTCGCGCGTTCATCAATGATTCGTTGCCCGATGCCGCGATCTCGCGCGTCGAAGTGGAGCGCAAGCGCGGAGAGACCCTCAAAGTCGACATCCACACCGCTCGCCCCGGCATCGTCATCGGTCGCAAGGGAGCCAAGGCCGACGAACTGCGCGCCGGGCTCACCAAGCTCACCGGCAACTTGAAGGTGCAGTTGAACATCGTCGAGATCAAGTCCCCCGAGCTCGACGCCGCGCTCATCGCTCAGGGTGTGGCCGATCAGTTGGTCGGTCGTATCGCTTTCCGTCGCGCCATGAAGCGCGCCGTGCAGAACGCGCAGAAGGCCGGAGCTCTCGGCATCCGCGTGCAGTGCTCGGGCCGTTTGGGCGGAGCCGAAATGAGCCGTACCGAGTGGTACCGCGAAGGTCGCGTTCCGTTGCACACCTTGCGCGCCGACATCGACTACGGCTTCCGCGAGGCTCGCACCTCGAGCGGTCGCGTGGGCGTGAAGGTCTGGATCTACCGCGGCGACATCTTGCCGTACAAGCCCCAGACCGAGGACAAGATCGTTCGCGAAGCCGCCATGGCCGTCGGCGAGACCTCGGGTGCCCCGGGTGCTCGCAAGGTCGTGTCGTCGAGTGGACGCCGCAAGGCCGAGGAAGCCGCCGAAGCCGCGGCCACTCCGCTCATCAAGGAAGCGGATCCCGAACTCGAGAAGTTGCTCGATGAGGAAGAAGAGATTGCCCGTCGTACCCACGAGGGCCACGAGACCCCGCACTTCCGCGGACAGGACTGATCACCATGTTGATGCCTCGCAAAGTTGCACACCGTAAGCACCACCGTGGTCGCACCGGCGGTATGACCAAGGGTGGAAGCGAACTGGCCTTCGGTCAGTACGGAATCCAGGCGCTCGAGCCGTGCTGGTTGACCGCACGTCAGATCGAAGCCGCCCGTATCGCCATGACCCGTCACATCAAGCGTGGTGGCAAGGTCTGGATCAACGTGTTCCCCGACAAGCCGGTCACCAAGAAGCCGGCCGAAACCCGCATGGGTTCGGGCAAGGGCAACCCCGAGTTCTGGGTGGCCGTCGTCAAGCCGGGACGCGTTCTGTTCGAACTGTCCTTCCCCGCGCGCGAGCAGGCACTGGAAGCCTTGAACAAGGCCATTCAGAAGTTGCCGATCAAGGCGCGCATCATCACCCGCGAGGAGGCGATCTGATCATGGCAACCAAGGCCAGCAAGGACCGCACCGAATTGAGCGAACTCGACCTCGCGTCGTTGGTCGACCGTTTGCGTGCCGCCAAGCAGGAGGCGTTGAACCTTCGCTTCCGTAGCGCGACCGGTCAGCTCGATAACCACAGCGAACTGCGTCGCGTGCGTCGCCGTATCGCCCGCATCAACACCCTCATCCGTCAGCGTGAAATCGCCGCGGCCGAGGCCGGAAAGTGAACCAGATGTCCGAGAACACCGAAACCACCGAGCGCGCCAACCGCAAGGTCCGCGAGGGCATCGTGTCGTCCAACAAGATGGACCGCACGATCGTCGTCGAGGTCGTCGAGCGAGTGCGCCACCCGAAGTACAACAAGTTCGTCATGCGCACCAAGAAGTTGTACGCCCATGACGAGGCCAACGACGCCAACATCGGCGACAAGGTTCGCGTCATGGAGACGCGCCCGTTGTCCAAGACCAAGCGTTGGCGCGTCGTCGAGATCCTCGAGCGGGCCAAGTGAGCGGCCAGGGAACGACGGAGGAATCACAATGATCCAGCAGGAAAGCCGCCTTCGAGTGGCGGACAACAGCGGCGCCAAGGAAGTGCTCTGCATCAAGGTTCTCGGTGGCACTCGTCGCCGTTACGCCTCGATCGGCGACATCTTCGTGGCCACCGTGAAAGACGCCATTCCCGGCGCCGGTGTGAAGAAGGGTGACGTCGTGAAGTGCGTCGTCGTTCGCGTGAAGAAGGAAAAGCGCCGCCCCGATGGCAGCTACATCCGCTTCGACGAGAACGCCGCCGTCATCATCAAGGACGACTTGACCCCTCGTGGAACGCGCATCTTCGGACCAGTCGGTCGCGAACTGCGTGACAAGAAGTTCATGCGAATCGTCTCGCTGGCCCCGGAGGTGCTCTGAGATGAAAATCAAGAAGGGTGACACCGTCGTGGTGATCTCGGGCAAGGACAAGGGCAAGGAAGGCACCGTCTCGCGTGTCATGCCCCGCACCAACCAGATCATCGTCGACGGAATCAATGTCGCGAAGAAGCACCAGAAGCCCAAGGGCGCGAACCAGCAGGGCGGCATCATCGACCGCGACATGCCGCTCGACGCCTCGAACGTGATGCTCGTCCACAAGGGCAAGCCCACGCGCGTCGGGTACAAGACGAACAGCGATGGCACCAAGGTGCGCGTCGCCAGGACCACGGGTGAGGAAGTCTGATGACCACCGCAACAGCTCCGCGTCTGAAGGCCAAGTATCAGGCCGAGATCCGCGACGCGCTCAAGGCCACGCTCGGCGTCTCCAACGCCATGCAGGTTCCGCGCATCGAGAAGATCGTCATCAACATGGGTGTCGGTCGCGCCACTCAGCAGCCGTCGCTGCTCGAGGGTGCGGTCGCCGACATGACTCGCATCGCCGGCCAGAAGCCCAAGGTCACCAAGTCGCGTGACTCCATCGCCAACTTCAAGTTGCGCGAGAACCAGGCCATCGGCTGCAAGGTCACCTTGCGCGGCGATCGCATGTGGGAGTTCCTCGATCGCCTGATCGCCGTGGCGATCCCGCGTATCCGTGACTTCCGTGGTTTGCCGGTCCACTCGTGGGACGGTCGCGGCAACTACACGTTCGGTCTCGCCGACCAGACCGTGTTCCCGGAGATCGATTACGACAAGATCGACGCTCCTCGCGGCATGGACATCACCATCGTCACGACGGCCACCACCGACGAAGCCGGTCGGGCATTGCTCGACGCGTTCGGTTTCCCGTTCAAGCGTGGCGCCGATGCCGCCGCTGCTCCGAAGAAGAAGTCCACCCGTCGCGGCCCGCAGTTCGCAGCCAAGAAGAAGAAGTGAGCGAGAGGTACTGACTCATGGCGAAGAAATCTCTGATCAACAAGGCTGCAGCCAAGCCCAAGTTCAAGGTGCGTGGCTACACGCGCTGCCGCAAGTGCGGTCGCGCCCGTTCCGTATACCGCAAGTTCGGACTGTGCCGCGTGTGCCTTCGTGATATGGCCCACGCCGGCGAAATCCCCGGTCTGACGAAGTCGAGCTGGTGAGGTACCAATGCTGACTGATCCCATTGCCGACATGCTCACCCGCATCCGCAACGCCAACACGGCGATGCACGATGAGGTGAAGATGCCATCATCCAAGCAGAAGGTCGCCCTGGCCAAGATCCTGGAACAAGAGGGTTACATCGCGGGTTTCGCGACGGCCCCCAACACCAAGGGTCCCGGCGAGGTGCTCACCATCTCCATGAAGTACTCCGCTGAGCGCCGTCGCACCATCGCCGGCATCAAGCGCATCTCGACTCCCGGACTTCGCGTGTACCGCAAGTCCGACACCGTGCCGCGCGTGCTCGGTGGTCTCGGAGTTGCCGTCCTGTCCACCAGCCAGGGACTCATGACCGACCGCGAAGCGCGCAAGCGCAAAGTGGGCGGCGAAGTCCTCTGCTACGTGTGGTGATTCGAGGAGACCTACATGTCACGTATCGGTAAAGCACCCATCACGGTTCCCTCGGGAGTCGAAGTCAAGACGTCCGCGAACAGCATCACGGTGAAGGGCCCCAAGGGTTCGCTCACTCGTGAGTTGGTCGGTGGCATCTCGGTTCGTCAGGAAGAGAACACCCTTCTCGTCGAGCGTCCGAACGACGAGCGTCAGTCGCGCAGCCTGCATGGGTTGTCGCGCGCGTTGGTGAACAACATGGTCGTCGGAGTCACCGATGGCTTCGTGAAGGAACTCGAGATCGTCGGCGTCGGTTACCGCGCCGAACTGAAGGGACCCTCGGCTCTGCGTTTGAACCTGGGCTTCTCGCACCCGGTCGACGTGGCCGCTCCTGACGGAGTCACCTTCGAGGTTCCGGTTCAGACCCGCATCATCATCAAGGGCATCGACAAGGAATTGGTTGGCCAAGTTGCCGCCAACATCCGTTCGATCCGCAAGCCCGAGCCCTACAAGGGCAAGGGCGTCCGCTATCTCAACGAGCGCATTCTCCGCAAGGCCGGTAAGGCCGGCAAGAAGTGACCGGCGACCGAAGGATCAATAGGAACACCAAATGACCAAGATCAGCAAAGAACGTCGCGAGAGCCGGCTCATCCGGCACAACCGCGTGCGCAAGAAGATCCACGGAACCGCCGAGCGTCCCCGTTTGTCGTTGTACCGCTCGAACAAGCACATCATGTTGCAGGTCATCAACGACGACCTCGGAGTCACCATCGCATCCGTGTCGTCGAACGAGCCCTCGCTGCGTTCGGCCGGCGGAAGCACCGTCGACGCCGCCAAGGCGTTGGGCAAGACCGTGGCCGAGCGCGCCAAGGCCGCCGGTGTCAGCAAAGTCGTTTTCGATCGTGGTGGTTACCTCTACCACGGTCGCGTTGCCGCGGTCGCCGAAGCCGCTCGTGAAGCCGGACTGGAGTTCTGATGACGAACAACCCGAACAATCCGAATCCCCGTCAGGGTGATCGCGGTCAGGGCAACCCCCGTCAGGGAGATCGCCCCGGCCCCGGCCAGGGCAACACGCCCGACGGCGGACGCGAATCGCGCGTCATTCACATCAACCGCGTGGCCAAGGTGGTCAAGGGCGGACGTCGTTTCTCCTTCACCGCGTTGGTCGTCGTCGGTGACGGCAACGGTCGCGTCGGTCTCGGTTACGGCAAAGCCAAGGAAGTTCCGTTGGCCATCCAGAAGGGCACCGAAGACGCCAAGCGCAATATGTTCTCGGTTCCCATGGCTGGAGCCACCATCACCCATCCCATCATCGGAATCCTCGGTGCGGGTCGGGTCATGTTGAAGCCCGCCGCTCCCGGTACCGGAGTCATCGCCGGTGGTGCCGCGCGCATCATCCTCGAAGAGGCCGGCATCCACGACGTGCTCGCCAAGTCGCTCGGTTCGTCGAATGCCATCAACGTCGCTCGCGCCACCATCAACGGCCTGCAGAGTTTGCAGCGTCCCGATGAAGTGGCCGCTCGCCGTGGCATCCCGGCCGACTCGTTCGTTCCCAAGGGATTGTTGAAGGCCTACACCGACACCAAGAAGTCGATCGCGGCCGGAGAGGCTCACTGATCATGGCTACTTACAAGACCGTCGTGCACACCGGACCGATGATCGTCGTCACCCAGGTGAAGTCGTGCACTCACGCCAAGCCCAAGAGCCGCGGAACGTTGCGTGCCCTCGGACTCGGTCGCATCGGGCAGTCGAACGTTCTGCCCGATCGCCCCGAGATTCGCGGCATGATCGCCCGCGTCCCCCATCTGGTCGAGGTTGCCCCGGCCACGTCCAAGGAGAGCTGACCAATGCGCGTCGATGAACTAGCACCGGCACCGGGTTCGACCCATCGCAAGAAGCGGCTCGCCCGCGGTATCGGCGGCAAGGGCGGAAAGACCGCCGGCCGTGGAACCAAGGGTCAGCATTCGCGTGGTCGCGGCAAGGTTGCTCGCGGCTTCGAAGGCGGACAGATGCCCCTCAAGCAGCGCGTGCCGAAGTTGAAGGGATTCAACAACCCCTTCCGCATCGAGTACCAGGCCGTCAACCTCGACACCATCAACGAACTCGACGAGGCCGTCGTCACCCCCGAGGTGTTGTCGGCTCGTGGCGTTCTGCACAAGGACGTCTTCGTGAAGGTGTTGGCTCGCGGACAGGTGACGCGCAAGGTCGACGTGTCGGCTCACGCCGTTTCGAAGGCGGCCCAGGCTGCGATCGAAGCCGCGGGTGGTTCGGTCACGATCCTGCCGTTGCCGTACAAGGTGCGCCCGGCTGCCAACGGCAACCAGTTCACCAACCGCTGATCCGGTCGTCTCCCGATCAACGTCCACCGCTAGACCCGAGGAGAACACGTGCTGTCGAACCTGAAGAACATCTTCAAGGTGCCGGACCTGCGGAACAAGATCCTGTTCACGATCCTGATGGTCGTGTTGTATCGCATCGGAGCGCACATCCGCGTTCCGGGCATCGACGATCAGGCCGTGCGTCAGTTGCGCGAGTCAGCTCGTCAACAAGGTGCGCTCGGATTCTTGAACCTCTTCTCCGGTGGAGCGTTCTCGTCGTTCGCCATCTTCGCGTTGGGCATCATGCCCTACATCACCTCGAGCATCATCATGCAGGTGCTCACGGTGGTCATCCCGAAGCTCGAACAGTGGCAGCAAGAGGGTGCGGTCGGTCAACGCAAGATCACGCAGTGGACCCGTTACGTGGCCATCGCCATCGCCCTGCTGCAGGCCGCTGGTCTGACCTTCATCTTCGGTCAGGGTCGTGGTTCGGCGTTCTTCACCGCGTCGCGCAACGCCCCCGACATCGTGCTGCTTCCCGACGGCATGTGGCCCCGTGGTTTGCTGGTGATCATCAGCCTCGTGGCCGGAACGGCGTTGCTGATGTGGATGGGCGAACTCATCAGCCAGCGTGGCATCGGCAACGGAATGAGCATCCTCATCTTCGCGTCGGTGGTCAGTTCGTTGCCCTTCAGCTACTACTCCATTCTGCAGAGCAAGAAGTGGGTGGTGTTCGCGATTCTCGTGAGCATCTCGATCGGCATTCTCATCGCGGTCGTGCGCGTCGAGCTCGGCCAACGCCGCATCCCGGTTCAATTCGCCAAGCGTGTCGTCGGCCGTCGCATGTACGGCGGACAGAGCACCTACATCCCGTTGAAGGTGAACCAGGCCGGCGTGGTGCCGATCATCTTCGCCAGCTCGGTGATGTTGTTGCCGGTTCTCGTCACGAACGTCATCGGTAGCGACAGCGGTTGGCGTCGAACGATCACCGAGTGGGTGGACCGCAACCTGGTCTCGTCGCAGGGGCTGTTGTACATCGTGTCGTTCGCGATTCTCATCATCGCGTTCGCCTACTTCTACAACTCGATCGCCTTCGACCCCATTCGTCAGGCCGATCAGATTCGTCGTCAGGGCGGCTTCATCCCGGGTATTCGTCCCGGACCGCAGACCGAGCGTTATCTCGCCAAGACCGTGAACCGCATCACGTTGCCGGGCGCGTTGTTCGTGGCCTTCATCGCCATCCTGCCGTACATCGTGTTGTGGGTGGGCGACGTGAAGTCGTTCCCGTTCGCCGGCACCACCGTCTTGATCGCCGTGGGTGTGGCGCTCGAACTGATGCGCCAGGTCGACAGCCAATTGATGTTGCGCAATTACGAGGGATTCTTGAAGTAATCCGATGATCACGGGTGTCCGTCTGATCATCATCGGCCGTCAAGGAGCCGGTAAGGGAACGCAGTGTCTGCGTATGTCCCGCCACTACGTGGTTCCCCACATCTCGACCGGTGACATGTTGCGTGCCGCGGTCCGCGAGGGCACCGAGCTCGGTCGATTGGCCGAGCAAGTGATTCAGGCGGGTCAATTGGTGGGTGACGACATCATGATTCGACTCGTGGCCGAGCGCCTCGAGCAGGATGACGCCCGCACCCGTGGTTACATCCTCGACGGTTTTCCGCGCACCGTGACCCAGGCCGAGGCCCTCGACTCCATGTCGGGCGATCGCCCGGTGGATGCGGTCATCGATATCGACGTTCCCCGCGCGATGGTGATCGAACGCATCTCGGCGCGGCGTACGTGCCGTGACTGCGGCATGAACTACACCGCCAAAGGCATCGAGCACAGCCCCTGGATCTGTGACTCGTGCGGGGGAGACGTGGTGCAACGCGCCGACGACACCCCCGACGCCATCAACCGTCGCCTCGACCTGTACGAGACGCAGACCAGTCCGCTTCTCGACTACTACGACCGGCAGGGTCGGTTGACGGTCGTGGATGGGTCGGCCAGTCCGGACGAGGTGTTCGCTCGGCTCACGGCGGCCATCGACGCCGTTCGGCGCCGGGCGTGATCGCCCCTGTGGATAACCGCCCACCTGGACTCCGGTCGACGTGTGCGAATGCCCGGTTTCGGGGTCGCCTCACGACTATGGTGACCGTCGGATTCGACCCCGAAGTTTCCCTGAACGGGCGATTGGTGAGTGTCAGTCCCGGCGGTAGCATTGCCCCTCGGCCCAACGGCCGGTTCTGCGCGCGTCCCCGTGTCTCGTCGCAGATCGTCAACCCCGCCTACAAGGAGGCAGTTCTGCCCAAGCCCAAAGACGACGCCATCCTGCTGGAAGGCACCATTCTCGAATCCCTGCCGAACGCGATGTTTCGGGTGGAGTTGGAGAACGGCCACAAAGTGTTGGCGCACATCTCCGGAAAGATGCGAATGAATTACATCCGCATTCTTCCCGGCGACAAGGTGCAAGTGGAACTCACTCCGTACGACCTCACTCGGGGTCGCATCACGTATCGCTACAAGTGAGAAACAAGAGTGTGAGACGGCCATGAAGGTCAAGCCCAGTGTCAAGAAGATTTGCGAGAAGTGCAAGGTGATTCGTCGTCACGGTCGTGTGATGGTCATCTGCGAGAACCCGCGTCACAAGCAGCGTCAAGGCTGAGAAGGAAGCAAGGAAACGTTCATGGCCCGTATTTCCGGCGTCGACATCCCCCGCGAGAAGCGGTTGGAGATTTCACTCACCTACATCTTCGGTATCGGTAAGCCGACGGCTCAGCGCATGTGCGCCGAACTCGGCATCGACCCGAACACGCGCGTGCGCGACCTCACCGAAGAGGAAGTCAACAAGCTGCGCGGTTGGGTCGACCAGAACCTCACCGTCGAAGGTGACCTGCGCCGCGAAGTGCAGACCGACATCAAGCGCAAGATCGAGATCGGATGCCTGCAGGGCGTTCGTCACCGCAAGGGCCTGCCGGTGCGCGGCCAGCGCACCCACACCAATGCTCGTACCCGTAAGGGCCCGAAGAAGACCGTCGCCAACAAGAAGAAGGCAGTGAGGAAGTAATCATGGCGAAGCCGAAGCCGGGCGGACGCCGCCCCCGCAAGCGCGAGCGCAAGAACGTTGCCGTTGGTGTGTGCCACATCAAGTGCTCGTTCAACAACACCATCGTCAGCATCACCGACACCGAGGGCAACGTTCTCTCGTGGGCGTCGGGTGGTGGCGTCGGATTCAAGGGCTCGCGCAAGAGCACTCCGTTCGCCGCGCAGTTGGCCGCCGAGAAGGCCGCCAAGGTCGCGTTCGAACAGGGCATGCGTCGCGTCGAAGTGCACGCCAAGGGTCCCGGCTCGGGTCGTGACACCGCCATTCGTTCGTTGCAGAACACCGGCATCGAAGTGACCGGCATCAAGGACGTCACTCCGGTGCCCCACAACGGCTGCAAGTTGCCCAAGCGGAAGAGGAACTAAGAGATGGCCCGTTACACCGGTCCCAAGGTGCGCTTGTCGCGTCGCCTGAACACCAACATCTTCGAGAACGAAAAGGGTCGCAAGGCTCTCGAACGCCGTCCCTTCCCCCCGGGTCAGCACGGTCGCACGCGTCGTCGTTCGGCCGGCAGCGAGTACCTCGCTCAGCTCCAGGAGAAGCAGAAGGCCAAGTACATCTACGGCGTTCTCGAGCGTCAGTTCCGCAAGACCTACGAAGAGGCCAACCGTCTCGCCGGTCCCACCGGTGAGAACCTGTTGCGCCTTCTCGAACTGCGTCTCGACAACGTGGTGTACCGCGCCGGTTTCGCGAACACCCGTCCGCAGGCCCGTCAGTTCGTCAGCCACGGTCTCATCCTCGTGAACGGCAAGCGCGTGAACATCCCCAGCGCTCGCGTCAAGAAGGGTGATGTCATCAGCCTGTCCACCAAGGCGCGCGACATGATCGTGATCCAGCACAACATCGACACCCTCGACCGCTCCCTCGTGGGCTGGCTCGAGAATGGCGATGGTGGCAAGCAGGTCACCGTGCGCACCGAACCGGCTCGCGAGCACATCGATGTGCCCGTGCGCGAACAGCTCATCGTCGAGCTCTACTCGAAGTAATCCCCACGTAATTCCCATCACCCGACGAACGGAAGAGAACAATGCTCGTCATCCAGCGCCCCACAGTCGAAGCCGAGAGCGAAGAGTCGAACAATCGGCAGTCCTTCGCCGTTGGCCCGCTCGAGCCCGGTTTCGGCCACACGATGGGCAACTCGCTCCGTCGTGTTCTGCTGTCGTCCATCCCCGGTGCGGCCATCACCACCGTCAAGTTCGATGAAGCTCTTCACGAGTTCGACACCATCCCCGGCGTGTCCGAGGATGTCACCGACATCATCTTGAACCTGAAGGACATCGTGCTCACGTCGGCCGCCGACGAGCCCGTGACCATTCGCGTCGACGTGCGTGGACCCGCGGTCATCACCGCCGGCGACATTCGTTGCCCCGCCGAAGTCGAGATCCTGAACAAGGATCTGGTCATCGCCACCGTGAACGACAAGGGTCGTCTCGCTGTCGACCTCACCGTCGAGCAGGGTCGTGGTTACCTCAGCAGCGATCGTGGTTCCGGTAACGGCACCATCGGCGTCATCCCGATCGACGCCATCTTCTCGCCGGTGCGTCGCGTGATGTTCGATGTTCAGCCCACGCGCGTCGAGCAGAGCACCAACTACGACAAGTTGGTCATCGACATCGAGACCGACGGCACCATCAGCCCGCGCGAAGCATTGGCCTCGGCCGGTGACACGTTGCGCAAGTTGGTCGACCTGGTCGCCAATCTCTCCGACGAACCCAAGGGTCTCGAACTCGGCGAAGTCATCTCGGCCAACGCCACCAGCCCCGACCTCGACATCGCGATCGAAGATCTCGACTTGTCCGAGCGTCCCCGCAACTGTCTGAAGCGCGCCCAGGTGAACACCATCGGCGAATTGCTCAGCAAGACCGAGGACGACCTCCTCAACATCACCAACTTCGGCCAGAAGAGCCTCGACGAGGTCAAGCAGAAGCTCGATGAGCGCGGCTTGTCCCTGCGCGGCTGACATTCACCTTCCCGAGACGAAAGACCAACACCATGCCCGCAACACCTCGCCGCGCCCGCAAGTTCGGTGGCAGTTCCGCCCACCAGAAGTTGATGATGGCCAACTTGGCTGCTTCGCTCATCGCCGCTGAGGCCATCGAGACCACCGAGGCCAAGGCCAAGGCTCTGCGCCCGATCGCCGAGAAGCTCATCACCAAGGCCAAGAAGGCTCAGGATGGCGACGCCACCAGCATCCACCGCATCCGTCAGATTCAGAGTTACCTCGGTGACAAGGAGATGACCCACAAGTTGGTGTCCGAGGTCGCTCCGCGTTACCTCGAGCGCAACGGTGGCTACCTGCGCATCTTGAAGCTCGGACCGCGTCACGGTGACAACGCGCCCATGGCGCGCATCGAACTCGTCTGATCGAGTACCGGCGAGTCACTCGTCGACCGACGGCAAGGACAACCGAATGAACGTGAACGAGCCCGCCCACCGGCGGGCTCGTTTGACGGTGGCCTACGACGGCGCGCACTTTCACGGCTTCGCCATCAACGATGGTGTGCGCACCGTGGCCGGTGTGCTCACCGAGGCCTTGTCGCTCATCGCGCGCACGCCCATCGAGATCACCGGAGCCGGTCGCACCGATGCCGGTGTGCACGCCTGGGACCAAGTCGTCAGTTGCGATGTGCCGATCGATGTCGACATCGATGGTCTCGCACGACGACTCACCAAGATGTGCGCGCCCGGAGTGGTGGTGCGCGACGTGCGATGGGCCACCGACCCCGATTTCGACGCGCGATTCTCGGCAATCTGGCGTCGCTATCGCTACACGGTGCTGAACGATCCGACACCCGATCCGTTCCTCGCCCCGACGTCGTGGCACGTTGCGAGCCCGTTGAATCTGGCGCTCATGCACTTGGCGTGCGACCCGTTGGTGGGGGAGCACGACTTCTCGGCTTTTTGTCGCAAGCCCAAATTGAGTCGCGAGCAGATCGAACGCGGCGATCCCGGTCCCAGCCTGGTTCGCCGAGTCACCCTGGCGCAGTGGTCCGAACACCAGAGCGATCACGGGGCCCGAATCCTGCGGTTCGAGGTGCAGGCGAACGCCTTTTGCCATCAGATGGTGCGCTCGATCGTCGGCTGTCTGGTCGACGTGGGTCTGGGGCGCCTGTCGCCCGGGGATGTTTCGGGAATCCTGCGCTCGCGGGACCGTACGGCGGCCGGCACGGTGGCTCCGCCCCAGGGACTCACCTTGTGGCAGGTGGGCTATCCCGAGGCTCCCGCGGGAAAGGCGGCGGGGTCCGCCAACGGGTCCTAGATCCCCGGTCGCCCGGTCGTTTTTGCCCTGATTGCCCGTATCATTCTCCGGTCCCCATCGGACCGGTCGTCCGGGGAAACGTTCGTGAAAGAAGCACCAATGAGCACCTACTCACCCAAGGCCAGCGAGATCACCCGCGAGTGGCACGTCCTCGATGCCGAGGGCATGATCCTCGGTCGTTTGTGCACCGAAGCCGCACGTCTTTTGCGTGGCAAGCACAAGCCGACGTTCGCTCCGCACATCGACACCGGCGATCACGTGATCATCATCAACGTCGACAAAGTGGTTCTCACCTCCGGCAAGGCCGACACTCGCATGGTGTACAACTACTCCGGTTACCCCGGTGGCTTGAAGAGCGAGACCTTCGGCAACCTTCTCTCGCGTCGTCCCGATGAAGCCATTCGTGGCGCGGTCCGTGGCATGTTGCCCAAGGGACCTCTCGGTCGTCAGATGATCAAGAAGTTGAAGGTCTACACGGGCGCCGAGCATCCGCACGGTGCGCAGAACCCGACCGTCCGCAACATCGACCACGCCAAAGCCCGCTGAAAGAACTCAAGGAAGACATCGCAATGAGCAAGCCTCTCACTCAGACCACCGGCCGTCGCAAGGAATCGGTGGCCCGCGTTCGCGTGCGCCCCGGAACCGGCAAGGTCACCGTGAACGGCAAGCCGCTCAACGTGTACTTCTGCACCGCGACGCAGCAGAACTCGGCC
>RHCK01000500.1 GCA_010030605.1 Acidimicrobiia bacterium | reverse complement strand
GCATGTGGCCGCTCACCTTGCTGCAAAAGATCCAAGATCCCATGCAAGCGCGCGGATTGAAATTGTCTGCCGAAGACATCTACTCCATCAACCAAGCCTCTGTGAAAGACGCCATCGTTCGATTGATGTCTAAGCAAGGCCGTATGTTCTGCACCGGAGAAATCATCTCCAAGCAAGGGTTATTCCTCACCAACCACCACTGTGGTTATGGAGCCATCCAAGAGCTTTCTACCAACCAAGACAACATCCTGAAAAACGGATTCTGGGCGGCCAACCAACAAGCGGAGCGCCCCGCCAACTTCAACTAACCGAATCGTCCTGCCGGAACCGACCGTGCTGGAACCGTTCGTGGCGGGAATCACCCCGACGATCTGGAATTCGCCCTCGTAACCGGGGTCGTCCGGCGATAAGGTTGGCTTCGCCGTTCGGGCCAGCGTCGTCCCGAGGGTTCCATAGATCGAACCGTCGTGTTCGTGGACCCGAAAGTGAAGACGATGCACCCCCACAACCCAGTTCAGGGCTTGCCGCCCGCGCACGGCTTGTACGACCCCCGTTTCGAACACGATGCCTGTGGCGTGTCGTTCGTCGCCGACATTCACGGTCGATCGAGCCACGACATCGTGGTTCGAGGTTTGGGTGCGCTCTGCAACATGGAACACCGCGGGGCGACCGGCGCTGAAGCCGACACCGGAGATGGTGCCGGGGTGCTGCTTCAAATTCCCGACCGGTTCCTGCGTGGCGTCGTCGATTTCGAACTTCCTCCGGTTGGTGCCTACGCGGTGGGAATGGCGTTCCTGCCCTCGATCGATGCCGATGCCGAAAAGGCCCAGTACGCGATCGAGTCGATCATCGCGGACGAAGGTCTCGCCGTCCTTGGTTGGCGTTCGGTGCCCGTCGACCCGACCACGCTCGGCAAGGGAGCTCGTTCGGTGATGCCGACGTTCCGGCAGATCTTCATCGTCGATCCGAAAGGCGCGACGGGAATCGATCTCGATCGCCGAGTGTTCGTGGCGCGAAAGCGAATCGAGCACGAGCTCGCTCCCGAACAAAAGACCTACTTCCCGTCGCTCAGTAGTCGCACCCTGATCTACAAGGGCATGTTCACCACGCC
>RHCK01000499.1 GCA_010030605.1 Acidimicrobiia bacterium | reverse complement strand
CACATTCACGTTCTCGGGCGTCAAGCCCAGTTCGCGCATGGCCTTCATCGGAATGGCGGCGAAGGCTTCGTTGATCTCCCAGATGTCGATGTCCTTGGTGGTCATGCCGGCACGTTCGAGGCACTTCTTCGACGCCGGTGCCGGCGCGGTGAGCATGATCACGGGCTCGGCCCCCGCGACCGCCGACATCACGATGCGCGCGCGCGGCTTCAGACCGTGCGCTTTGGCGTATTCGGGGCTGGTCACCATGATCACGCCCGCACCATCGACCACGCCCGACGAGTTGCCCGCATGGTGCACATGGTTCACGGCGTTCACGTTCGGGTACGCCTGCTTGCACATGTCATCGAACGAGCGATCGAAGCCGTCGAGGTGACGCGATCCCAACTTCTCGAACGAGGGCGACAATCCCGACAGTGACTCCATGGTGGTGTCGGGACGCAGGTGTTCGTCCTTGGCCAAGGCCACGGTGCCATCGGGGTTCAGAATCGGCACCACGGAACGATCGAAGCGTCCCTCGGCCTGCGCGCGTGCCGCACGCTGCTGGCTCATCAAGGCCAACTCGTCCACTTGTTGACGGGTGAAGCCTTCGATGGTGGCGATGAGGTCGGCCGAGATGCCCTGGGGAACCAACGGGTACATCTCGCGCAACGCGGCATTGCCAGAGGTGAAGTCGGGCGCTCCGGTGGGGGCGGGCCAACGCGACATGGATTCAACGCCACCGGCGACGACGACGTCCTGATGTCCGGATTGAACGCCCATCGCGGCCCACGACACTGCTTGCTGACCCGATCCGCAGAAACGGTTGATGGTCACGCCGGGTGCCTCGACGGGCCAGCCAGCGGCGAGCACCGCCATGCGACCGATGCATGCACCATGATCTCCGGCGTCGTTGCCGTTGCCGATGATCACGTCGTCCACGTCGGCGGGATCGAATCCCACACGCTTTTGCAGAGCGTTCAGCACCTGAGCCAAAAGTTCCTGCGGATGGATGTGGTGCAACGATCCGGTGCTCTTGCCGCGACCGCGCGGGCTACGGACTCCGTCGATGATCCAGGCTTCGGCCATGTCGATTCTCCTCGTCAGTGGGGGACGAGGAAACCGTAGTGGA
>RHCK01000498.1 GCA_010030605.1 Acidimicrobiia bacterium | reverse complement strand
GGTGGCGTGATGAGGGTGACGTTCTCGTCGCGATGCACGAGCGGGGAGATGATCTCGCCGATGCCCGACACGCGCGCACGGCCGCCGACCATGCAGAACGGCACGTCTGCTCCGATGCGCGAAGCTGCCACGAGATCATCGAATTCCGCCCAGCGCAGGATCGCTGCCGCATCGGCGCTGCCACCACCGAGTCCGCCGCCCGAGGGAATGTTCTTCGTCACATGCACGGCCGCACTCACGCCACAGAGTCGCAGCGCTTTGGCGATCAAGTTGTCCTCGGAAGACGTCAGTCCGGGGTCGTTCAATGGCAGGACAGCGGGTTTTGGTCCCGCATATAGGGGTTCGAGTCCTCTCCCCGGAACCATCGCTCGCAACATCGGGCCGACCCGACGAGGTCGCCCCACGGAATGTGACGACGTCTCCTCGGTCGATGCGCGGACGCTCGTCGAATCGGAGCGCGCAAAGCATTTCTCCTAGACTGAGGCAACGCGGGACGCATCGTACGGGGGGCTATGAACAAGACGATCGACAAGGTCACCACGAAGCGGATGGCCATCTACAGCGGCCGCACCCACCCCGACCTTGCGACCGAAGTCGCCGAGCACCTGCAGGTGCAGCTCGGTGAAGCGAACATCGTCGAATTCGCCAACGGAGAACTTCGCCCACGATTCGGCGAGAGCGTGCGCGGCGGTGACGTGTTCGTCATGCAGACGCACTGCGGGATCGATGGTCGCAGCGTGAACGACTCGATCATGGAACAGCTGATCATGATCGACGCCGCATATCGCGCGTCCGCCAAGCGCGTGACCGCGGTATGTCCGTTCTACGGATACGCACGACAGGACCGCAAGGCTGAGGGTCGCGAGCCGATCACGGCGCGACTCGTCGCCGACATGTTTGCCGCGGCCGGCTCCAAGCGCATGGTGTCGATCGACTTGCACAGCGGACAGATCCAGGGATTCTTCTCCGGTCCGGTGGACCACCTCACCGCGATGCCGGTGCTCGAGAAGTACGTGCGCTCCAACGTGCGCGACGGTGTCGTCATCGTCTCCCCGGACGCCGGTCGAGTGAAGGTGGCCGAGCGTTTCGCCCAGCACCTCGCCGACATGAACGCCGACGTCGC
>RHCK01000497.1 GCA_010030605.1 Acidimicrobiia bacterium | reverse complement strand
GGATGGTTCTACGCCCCACTACTGATGACATCAGGAACCAACTGCGGGCAACGGTCGCAACGATCATCACCGCTGTCGAGCACCGCACCCTCTCCACAGCCGCCTGAACCAAAATGCGACAATTTGTCGCTTTGTGTACCTGCCACGCGTATGTAAAGCGACAAATTGTCGCATTTTGAACAATTGGTGCCACAGGGTTCTGCTTGTGTGATCGCCCATGTGGACTGACGCAGCAAACATCATCAATCTCGCCGAACGGCGACACGGAATCGTCACCATCGAGGATCTTTCCTCCATCGGAATCACTCGCCGCACCGCCAATCGACTCGTTCACGAAGGTCTTCTTCGCTGCATCTACCGAGGGTCGATCTTCGCCGTCGGTGCGGCCCATCTGGATCTCGAAGCCGAAGTGTTGGCCGCATCACTCGCCCTTCCTCACGGTTGGGTGTCGGGCTCAACCGCCGCTGCATATTGGGGACTCCGGCGCATCCCCCGTGATCGCATCCAGATGACGGTTCAGGGAACGACGCTTCCTCGGGTGGCGAACATGCGAGTCCGACGAACCACCTTCGAGTCACCCGACATCGTCGAAACGATTTCCGGTGGTCGTGTGAGTTCACCAGCGCAGACAATCTTCGAGATTTCCGGCGAGATCGACGATCGCATTCTGCGCTCGGTCACGGAGGATGCTCTCAACCGCAAGTTGGTCTCCGTCGATCAGTTGAACCGCTTCGGGTCGACCATTGTTCGGATGGGACGCGACGGTTCGGCGCGCTTTCGCAGTGTCGTCATGAGTCGAATCTGCGATCTCCCTCCCGCGATGAGTCATGATGAGATCGTTCTGATGGATGCTTTGGCCACCACCGGGTACCCCTGGGTCTCGCAATTCCCACTACGGCTCGCCCGAGGAACCGTCATCCACCTCGACGCTGCCCTCCCTGCGATCCGCTTCGGTTTGGAACTCGACGGCGAACTTCACGACACGATGATCGCGATCCACCGCGACAAACACCGTGACCTGCTGGCCGCTGCGGAAGGCTGGATGGTTCTACGCCCCACTACTGATGACATCAGGAACCAACTGCGGGCAACGGTCGCAACGATCATCACCGCTGTCGAGCACCGCACCCTCTCCACAG
>RHCK01000496.1 GCA_010030605.1 Acidimicrobiia bacterium | reverse complement strand
CCCGAGAGGTCTGCAAGTTCGAGTGCACGCCGGAGTCGCGCATCGATGTCGTGGAACTCATCACGACACACGTCGCGCAGGACATCGCCACGCGTTAGGCGTCCAACGACTGATTCCGGAAGGATCGATCCTGGTCGTTGGGCTTCTTCGATGAGGCTCGTTCGTAAGCTGTGTTTCGAACGAAGGGCGCGGGCGAGGTCTGACAGCGTCGTCGTGACGTCGCGCGGTGCGACGAGTGGTGAAGTGAGTTGTCTCACCCGACCCTTCGTCGCATGGAGCATCGCCCACGCATCCAGACGATGACGTGTTGCTAGCGCCACGCATCCGATTCCGATCGCGTATGCCATCAGCATGATCACTGTGGAAGTCCGCGGGTGAGGGATCCAACGCGCTGGCCGCAGCGATAGAGCTCAACGAACACGTGATGTTGGCTGAGTGGCAACTCGACTACGGATTCGACAAACCGTGTTCCGTCTTCAAGTCGTCCAACGTGAACGCACACGTCAAGGGCATCACGGATGTGTTCGCGAGCACCATCAGCCGTCCACTTTGCACCGTGTTGAAGAACGAGAGATTCGAGTCTGCGAATCGCGTCGAGTGGGCTGTTGGCGTGACAGGTGGAGAGTGAACCGCTGTGGCCGGTGTTCATGGCGGCCAACATGTCGAGCACCTCAGCTCCTCTGACTTCTCCGACGACGAGCCGATCGGGGCGCATGCGCAAAGCGGTGCGGAGCAGTGACGCGACGGAGATTGCGCCGTGACCCTCGAGATTCGGAGGCTGAGATTCGAGGGAGACGACATGGGGATGGGTGAGTGACAACTCGGCAGTGTCCTCGATGGTGATGATGCGCTCGTTCTCCTCGACCAGCGAACAAAAGGCGTTGGCGAACGTGGTCTTGCCGACCCCGGCCGCACCAGTGACGATGATGTTGCAGCGTCGCGCAACGAGTTCTTCTGCGAGTTCCTTGAGAGTGGCCGGTCCGAAATCGCTGACGGAAACATGGGGCATGGTGAAGCAGCGGACTGCGACACAGGTTCCCCTGAAGGCAATGGGTGGAATGACCGCACAGAGTCGCGAGCCATCCCGAAGGCGGGCATCGACGATCGGGGAGGTGCGGTCGATCCGCCGACCGCTCGTG
>RHCK01000495.1 GCA_010030605.1 Acidimicrobiia bacterium | reverse complement strand
CATCAGCGGCTTCGACGTCGGTCGCGGCGGACTCGTTCCCGTCTGCGACCACGACGGCCACCTGATCAACGATCCCGTCGTGTTTCGTGTCGCCGATGACTGCTACTGGTTCTCGATCTCCGACTCCGACGTCGCCCTGTGGGCCGGCGGACTCGCACTCGGCATGGGACTCGACGTCGAGGTCAGCGAGCCCGACGTCAATCCCCTCGCCGTGCAGGGTCGTCACTCCGACGACGTGCTCGCGAAGGTCTTCGGTGACTCGATCCGCGAAACGAAGTTCTTCCGCTTCGCCACCCACACGTTCAAGGGCCATCCACTGCGCGTCGCACGCAGCGGATGGAGTGCGCAGGGTGGCTTCGAGATCTTCGTCGACGACTGGGAAATCGGCGCCCAGCTCTACGACGCCATTTGTGAAGCAGGAGCCCCATACGACATCGGCCCGGGCTGTCCGAACCTGATCGAACGTATCGAAGCCGGACTCATGACGTACGGCACCGACATCACCCGCGAACACACCCCACTCGAAGGCGGCATGGAGAAGTACTGCTCGCTGGACTCATCGATCGATGCGATTGGTCTCGATGCACTCCGTGCACAACGCGCCTCCGGCGTCACGCGCAAGATCATCGGAGTGATGGCCACCGGAGACCGCGTCCCCGCCCAGCGTGACCCGTGGCCGATTCGCAACGGCGACCGAGTCGTCGGGTCGATCACCTCGATCACGTGGTCACCCCGACTCGAGTGCAACGTTGGACTCGGCATGGTCGAGACCTCCTCCACACCGATTGGCACGACGCTCACGCTCGAAGCACCGGACGGTACGCGCTCCGCAACCATCTGCGCGGTGCCCTTCGAGGGCGCTTCTCAGCGCTGAGTCGAACCGTGTGTGATGCTCGGCATCACGTACTTGGCAAACAAGTCGCATTCCTCGAGGTGCGGATAGCCGGAGAGGATGAAAGCAGACACGCCCGCATCGGCGAGCTCGCCGATCTTTGCGGCCACTTGATCGGGATCACCCACGATGGCGATTCCCGCGCCGCTGCGCGCGCGACCGACCCCCGCCCACAGGTGTCGCTCGACGTATCCGTCGGCATCGGCGGACTCGCGAATCTCCGCCTGGCGCGCGACACCGACGGACTT
>RHCK01000494.1 GCA_010030605.1 Acidimicrobiia bacterium | reverse complement strand
AAGATGATCATCGAAGTCGGTGGTATCAAGCAGCCCGCCCCCGCTCCGAGATTTTCGCGCACCGTTCCGACCGTGGCGTCGCCGCCGGCGCATCCCGGTCAACATTCGCGCGAAATTCTGGAGTCGTGGGGATTCCCCGCCGCCGAGGTGGAGCGTCTGCTCGCCTCGGGCGCGGTGGTCGACGCGTGAGCACGCTTCTTTGCTTTCACGCGCACCCCGACGATGAGTCCATCGCCACGGGCGGAACCATCGCGCGCGCCGTGAGCGAAGGTCATCGCGTGGTGCTGGTGATCGCCACCGATGGCCGTCATGGCGAGGTTCCCTCCGATCTCGCCTCGGGCGAAACCTTGGCCGACCGACGTCGTCGCGAAACCGAACAGTCGGTCGAAGCGTTGGGCGCCCACGCTTTGCACTGGTTGGGGTATCACGACAGTGGCATGACGGGTTGGTCACAGAACGATGAGCCCGGCGCGTTCATGCGCGCCGATCTCGATGAGGCGGCGCAACGATTGGTGCGCATCCTGACCGACGAGAGGGTCGACGTGATGACGTGTTACGACTGGCACGGGGGATACGGGCATCCGGATCACATTCAGGTGCATCGTGTCGGACATCGAGCCGCGGAATTGCACGGGAACGTTCGACTGTTCGAGAGCACCATGAATCGCACGCGCATGGTGGCGATGATGAAGGAGAACCCCGATCGCCCCGACGACTGGGATCCGGACGGGCCCGCCGACGATGGCAACCCGTTTGGTTCGACGGAGGACGAGATCACCATGGCTGTCGATGTCTCCGCGTTCATCGATCAGAAGCGCCGCTCGATCATGTGTCACGCGAGCCAGATGACCGACAGTGGTTTCTTCGTTCAGATGCCACCCGAGATCTTCGCCATTGCTTTCGGCACGGAGTGGTTCATCGAACCCGGTGCTCCGGGTGGCGCCAAGCCGGGGTGGTTGTTGTGACGCGCGTGTACTTGGTGCGCCACGGTCGCGCATCGGCTGGTTGGGACACCGATCCCGATCCGGGGCTCGACGACGAGGGTCGCCGACAGGCCGCCGCCACGGCTGAAGCGTTGTCGATCCTGCCCGATATGCCTTTGGTCGCGAGTCCGTTGCGCCGTTGTCGAGAGACGGCGGC
>RHCK01000493.1 GCA_010030605.1 Acidimicrobiia bacterium | reverse complement strand
GACCACGGTGCGGAGATCGTCGATGAACACGATCGAACCGTAATCGTCGATCGAGGCACGATCGGTGCTCGCCGAGCCTGCCCGGTGGGCGTAATGTGCCGTTGGGGAGGTGGTGACCATGGGGGGCACACCGTTGACCATGTCCGATGTCGACCGTGAGTGGCTTTCGGACGCACTCGGAGGTCGCGTCGACGACTTCTCGATCCAGATCATCGGCTCGGGCGAGGGATTCATGGGCCAATTGGGTCGCGTCACATTGCGCGGACAGGGGGTCCCCGACTCCGTGATCGTGAAGTTGCCCACCGCCGATCCCGGTGGCCAGATGATCGGACAGATGATGCGCGTGTGGGAACGCGAGCATCGCTTCTACACCGAAGTCGCTCACCGCGTGTCGGAGGTGCGACTGGCGCGATGCCTGTTCAGCACGGCCGAACCGTACGCACTCATCCTCGAGGATCTGAGTCCGGCCAAGCCCGGCGATCAGGTGGCCGGACCAACCGCCGACCAAGCGCGCACTGCCATCGATGTCGCCGCCGCTCTCCACGGACAATGGTTCGATCACCCCGACCTGAAGTCACTCGATTGGATGCCCGGAATCGACGATCCGATGTCGGCGTCAGTGGGAACGATGTTCCCAATGGGCTGGCCCATGTTCCTCGAGCGCTACAAGGATTCGTTGCCGTCGCGGGTTCTCACCTGGTGCGAGACGTTCGCCCCCATGGTCGAGAGTTGGATGACCAAGTACAGCGATTGGCCCTGCACGCTCATTCACGGCGACTTCCGTCTCGACAACATGTTTTATTCCGCCGATGGTTCGATGACTCTCATCGATTGGCAACTGTCGATGCGCGCCCCGAGCACCACGGATCTGGTGTATTTCCTCGGCACCAACCTGCCCACCGACATGCGCCGCGAGATGCAACACGAGTTGATCGACCGGTACTGCGCGGGATTGCGTCGACGTGGAGTGCCCGACGAATGGTCCGATCACGACCGCATCGTGCAGGGCTACGCCGAGGGCGTTCTTTTCTATTGCACCTCTTTCGCCGCCAGCATCCTCACCCTCGACACCGCCAACGAACGAGGGGCCGCGCTCATGGACTCGCTCGTGCGACGAGCCTTCTCGGCCGCCGATGATCT
>RHCK01000492.1 GCA_010030605.1 Acidimicrobiia bacterium | reverse complement strand
GATGGATTGATCGCCGACTTCGGGTGGAAGCGCGTCGACATCGACACGTCGTTGCCCAGCATGGGTGCGGCGTGGAGCATCAGCGGAATGATCGAGATTCACGCCGCGCTCGCCGAGCATTGGCCGGCGTGCGCCGACGTGCTGACACCCGAGATGCGCTTCGGTCTGGAGTCCACGATTGGTCGATACGGCGCCGAGGCTCGCGCGCGCATCGAGTCACGGCGCTCGGCGCTGAACGACCGCATGGCCGCCATCCTCGACTCCAACTCCGGTGTCGACTTCGTTCTGACGGCCAGCAACCCCGATGTGGCCTTCGCCGCCGAGGGTCCCCTGCCGTCCGAATTCGGTGGGGTGCATGGAGGTGCGGGCAACAACGGTCGGCTGACATTCCCGGCGAACTTGTACGGCAACCCGGCCATTTCCATTCCGTCAGGATTCGTCGACGGGCTCCCGGTGGGACTGCAAGTGGTGTCGCGTCACTTCACCGAACAACTTCTGCTCGACATCGCGTTGCACGTCGAGCGCACCGACCCGTGGCCTCTCGTGGCTCCGGGTAGCCCTCTGTGAGCGAACCCGACGTCACGACCGCGGTTCATCGCGGCCCGTTGGCCGTCGGACTCGTGCTCGCGACGACGCTGATCGCGTTCGAGGTGACCGCGGTGATCACCGCACTTCCGACGGTTTCCGACGAACTCGGCGGCGACTCGCTGTACGGAGCCACGTTGGCGGCCTACACGCTCGCCAACATCGTCAGCCTCGTCGCCGTTGGTGGCTTGATCGACAGTCGCGGTCCACGAACGCCCTACGCGTGTTCGTTGATGCTCTTCACGATCGGATTGATCATCGCCTCCGTCGCGCCCAGCATGTGGGTGGTGCTGATCGGCCGACTGGTGCAAGGCATCGGATCCGGTGGGCTGGTGCCGGTCGCCTATGCCGTCGTGAATCGCATGTGGGCCACGCACGAGCAAGCACGAATCTTCGCTTGGATCTCGGCCGGCTGGGTGTTGCCCAGCCTGTTGGCCCCGGGACTCGCTGGATGGATCACCACCGCCATCGGCTGGCGATGGGTGTTCATCTCGGTCATTCCGTTGGTGATCGCCACGGCCACGATGGTGTTACCGGCGATGAAGCACCCGTCGCT
>RHCK01000491.1 GCA_010030605.1 Acidimicrobiia bacterium | reverse complement strand
GTGATCGGTCGCGTCGAGCGCACGAGGCAGCTCTTCGGCCGAGTCCTTCCCGCACACGAGGAGGCAGAGCGTCAACGGGTGCGGAGCGACGCCTTACTGGATTAGGAGCTCGTTCGTTCGAAGTTCGAGCGCTACTCGGGTCGCTGAGCTTCGACCATGAACGCAGAACACAAGAAGAGTCCACGCCAGCCGGACGGCTCGTTTTCAAGTTTGATCGACTCGGTTCGGAACGGCCCACCAAGCGTCTTTTCAAGCCGGGGGATCGCAGCGTGGTAGTGGAACGGAACGACCGAGACATTGACGAAACCGGCATCGGTAAAGAGGTGATCGACATCGAGCGGGTTGTGTTGTTTCGCTGCGTGCCCAGTTGGTCGCGGTGGCATCTCGGTGTCGAGCCTTGTCTTGAGGAACTCGGATGAGGCCTCGCGGACATCTTGGTCGACATCGCCAAGGAGGTCTTCCATGATGAACTCATAGGTGAATCGATTGAACGTGACGAGGGAGAACAACTTGTTGCGACACTCGACGAAGATCGTCCCGCCCGGCTTCACGAGCTGCCACATGTTCCTGAGCGCGGCACGTTCATGGGCAACGTGTGGCAGCACGCCCATCGCCACGAGTCCGTCGAAGGGGCCGGAATTTCGGACTGGAGAGAGCGAAATCGAGTCTTCAATGTCACCCCACGAAATGTGACTCTCAGGTAGACCGTTCTTCTTCATCGCTGACGCGCTCTTGCTCACCATCTCGGGTTTGTTGTCAAAACCGTAGAAGTCCAATCCTGCACCCGCGAAGATCGGTATCGCATTACCACTTCCCACTCCCACCTCAACGAGCCGACGCGCACCTCGTTCGTGCAACACGTTCACAACGTGACGGAACGCAACATGATTGCCGGGATATCCGCCGTCGCGATTTGGATCAAAAAGATCCTCGAATTGCTCGTGGGTGAGTGAATGATCTCCGTGTGTCACATTGTCCTCCGGTGTGGAAAGCGGCTTGAGCCGCATTTTTGTCTCGGATGAAAGTACTGAATTACAGCGAACTTGTGTCGTCACTCAAACATTGGCCAACCGACGAGTTAATTTGCAGGCCCCGAAATATGTAGCAGGCGTCAGCGAAATGCGAGCGTGGCGTAAATCCA
>RHCK01000050.1 GCA_010030605.1 Acidimicrobiia bacterium | reverse complement strand
ACCATCCACGAGGGAAGGCACGTTCGCGGGTCGACGTAGGGCGGCGTGCGCCGCCGCTCGGCCTTCCGTGGCGTTCATCACCGCACCATCGAGCAAACTCTCGATCCCACCTCGGACGTCAGCCAGATCGGCGATGTCCAACAAGGCATCGATTCCACGCGCATCGATCAGATTCTTCGACATGTCGATGACCAAATCGGCGAGTCGAAAGGTCATCGCGGTCGCACGATCGGGATCGGAGGCGAACAACTCGGGGATCGATGTGGGACGTGGGGCACTCAGCATTTGCTTCCACGCCAAGGACGATTCGATTCCCGTCACGTCCGCAGACGCTACTTCAGAATCATCCGATCGGTCCGCCGAGTGATAGGAAGATGAGGTGACCACTCGCACCGACGCGGAACGAGGAATGCGATCCGCGGCCGATGCCAGCGGGGTGACGACAGGAATCAGCGCGTACCTCCTGTGGGGCATGATCACCATCTACTGGAAGGCCCTCAAGTCGTTCGCCCCGTTGGAGTTGATCGGATTCAGAATTCTGCTGTCGGTCGTCTTGTTGGCCGCCTTACTCGCGATGCGGGGACGCCTCAGCCAGCTCTTCGCGCGTCTGCGCCAGGACCACCTGTGGCCCCGAGTTTTCCTGGCATCGATCCTTCTCGCCGTGAATTGGACGACGTACGTGGTCGTCGTCCACGAAGGCAAAGTCATCGAGGCCGCTCTCGGGTATTTCATCGCGCCGCTCGGAACCATGCTTCTTGGCGTGAAGGTTCTTCACGAACGATTGCGGCCGATCCAAATGGCGAGTGCCGCGTTGGCCACCACCGCCGTCATCGTTCTCACGGTCAGTTACGGTCGCCTTCCCGTGTACGCGTTGGCGATGGCCGCCACCTGGTCGACGTACGGTCTGCTGAAACGACAGGTTCCACTTCAGCCACTCGAGAGCCTGATGTCGGAAACCGTCGTGCTCGTTCCGCCCGCGTTGGTTCTCGTTCTCTGGCACGCGCAGTATTCCGACTCGGTTTTTCGTTCAGCGTCTGCTTCCGAGTTCGTCCTCGTGGGGTTGACCGGAGTCGTCACCGCCGTCCCCCTCTTGTTGTTCGCCCACGCCTCGCAACGGCTGCCCCTGACTGTTCTCGGTCCCATGCAGTACTCGGTGCCGATCATCAACTTCCTGCTCGGTTGGCTGGCGTACCACGAGAAATTGACACCCAGTCGCGTCGTCGGATTCGGATTGGTCTGGGTGGCGCTCGTCATCGTGACGATCGACTCGATCTCCCGGGCCCGATCCTCGTCTAGCGTTGCCTCATGACCATCCGACGAGCCGTGGCCGGAACCGCGTTTGTCGGAATGATTTTTCTGTCGGCGTGTTCCACCACCACGAAGGATTTCCGGGATGAAGCCGAGAAGTTCCTCGAAAGCAAGGACCTGGCCAAGGAAGCCGGGTACACCTACACCGATGCTCGATGCGAGGTACCAACGTCGACGACGATTGGCAGCCAGTTCGCCTGTCGTGCCGTCGACAATGACGGCGACGAGTGGACGTTCATCGCCGAGATCACGGGAGAACGAGAGATCGTCTTCGTGTCCGGCGAAGTCGCCGGCTGATCCGGTCAGTCGCGACGACCGCGACCGAGGACCTTCCAAGCCGTCGGGGTGAGCACGCCGGCCACAACCGTCTTGAACAGGTCACCCGCGAGGAACGGCGTCACGCCCAACGAAAGAGCGGTCTTCTCACCATCGACCATGGGAACGTCGAGTTTGTGCGACAGCCAAGCCATTCCGAGCACGTACACGATCGCGTTACCCGCGAGCATCGCCGGGATCGACGTGGCGACGGTGCGATCCTGACCCTTCTCGGCGAGGTAACCCACGAACGCGGCGGCGACAACGAATCCGAGCAAGTATCCGGCCGTGGTGCCCGACGCGGCATCCCAACCATGCTTTCCACCGGCGTACCACGCGAACGGCATGACCATTCCAGCGAGCCAATACACGCCCATGCTCAACGCGCCGCGACGCCAACCAAGAGCGGCACCGGACAACATGACCGCCAGCGTCTGACCGGTGATCGGAACCGGAGTGAACCCGAGGCTGATCTTCACCTGGGCCAAAATCGCGGTGAAGACCGCGAACGACGCCACCAGAGCGGCATCGCGAGCGATGCGTCGCGAACGTTCGGTCGTGTTCGGGATGAAATCGACGAGGGTCTTGGGTGCGGTCGAAATTGCCAATGACATAGGGGGCCTCCTGTTGGTGGGCGTCAGCGTACCGAAAGCCGATCGGGGTGTGACGAGTCGCCACATCGACCGCGAGCACCGACCGCCCGACGCCCCTCGATATGTGACACGCTGGGGCAATGACGTCCTCCCCCGCGACATCCTCGTCGTCCGACGATGAGGTGCTGGTCCTTCCTTGGTGGCAGAACCCCGTCAATTTCGTCGCCATCGCGATCGCCGCGCTGATTCTGGGGGTCGGACTCGGCTACTTCGCCGGCGATTCGGCGGCGACCCCCGACCACAACGCCGTCGACGAAGGTTTCCTCCAGGACATGCGCTACCACCACGATCAAGCGGTGCAGATGGCGTACTTCTATCTCACCGGTGTCGACGATCCGAATCCACGCCTCACGATGCTGGCCGAGGAAATTTTGCTTTCCCAACAAATGGAAACCGGTCGCATGATTCAAATGTTGCGCAACTTCGGGCTCTCCGAGGTCAATGACACCGGGGTCGCGATGGCGTGGATGGGACACCAAATGCCCATCGAAGAAATGGACGGCTTGGCAAGCCAGGAGGAGCTCGACGCATTCGCGGCCGCCGAAGGGATCGAGGCTTCGCGTATCTTCGCCGAGTTGATGATCGCGCACCATGAGGGCGGAGTCGACATGGCCGAGTACGCGGTCGACAACGCCGACAACGACGCGGTGCGTTCTCTCGCCGAATCCATGATCACGGGGCAGTCGGCCGAGATCGCCGAACTGCGGGCGGTTCTCGAGTCACTCTGATGCGCGATCCGAAATCCGTTGCGTTCCGAACCGCGGCACGACAGTGGGTCGGAGTCGGCCTCGTCGCGATGCTCGTCGCGGCCTGTGGAGGTGCGGACTCCGGAGTGCGCGTCGTGGGCAATGACAATCTCACCGACGCGACGAGTGCCTCGGGCGATGATGATTCTTCGCTCATCGACGACACCGGAATCGACATCCCCAGCGGAGGTTTCGACGACGGCTTCCCGCTCGACCCCGACAAACCCGCTCGTGATTACGACCGATTTCTGATCGATGCGATCTTGGACATCGAGCAGTATTGGCTGGACAACTATTCCTCCGTGTACGGCGGCGATTACCCGCTTCTCGCCGGTGGGGTTCACCCCGCATACCCCGATCGACGTTCCGAGTTGCCTCGCGGATGCGAGTTCACCGGGGCCTACGCCGAGGTCGAGGACAACGCGTTCTATTGCGAGGAAGGCGACTTCATCGTGTACGACGACGCCCTCCTCTTCCCCGACTTCGCCGACGAGTTCGGACCAGCGTCGATCGCGGTGATCATGGCCCACGAATGGGGGCACGCGATCCAGTCGTCCTCCCGACACGACATCGCTTACGCATTCGTCAGCACCACCCTCGAGTTACAGGCCGATTGTTTCGCCGGTGCGTGGGCCGGACATGTGGTGGACGACGGTTTGAACGGCTATCGGTTCAATCAGTCCGACATCACGGGTGCGTTGCTCGGTCTCGTGCAAATCGGTGACGCACCCGGCAATTCGTCCTACGACGCCTCGGCGCACGGCTCGGCCTTCGACCGAGTCAGCGCGTTCCAAGATGGTTTCACCGGCGGACCGAGGTCATGCGCCGATTACGAAACCAACGAGCCGACACCTCTTCAGTTCGGTTTCAGTCCCGAGGAATTGGCGCGCGCGAATCCGGGTGACTTTCCGTTCGGTCAGGAGATGTTCGATTCGATGCGCACCGACCTGACGATTTTCTGGGAGGCCTTGGTCGATATCGGCACTCCATGGACTGCTCCCACGCTCGAGCTCATCGACTCGGACGTGGCCGAGTGCGCGACCGGCGACACGGTTCGGGTGCTCGATGCCGTCGCGTGGTGTCCGGATGCGAATTCAGTCGCGGTGTCGCTCCCCATCGCGCGCCAGTTCTACGACCTCATCCCGGGCGACTACGCGGTGGCGTACCTCATCGGCTTGGGATACGCCGAAGCCGTACAAGCCGCGATCGGTTCGGATCTCGGCGCACCCGAACACGCCTTACTGAGCGACTGTTTGGTCGGCATGTGGTCGAGCGACATCCTGCCGTTCAACCAAGATCCGGTTGTGGCCGACACCGAGGAAACTCCTCGCATCGTGCTCTCTCCCGGCGATCTCGACGAGGCGATTCGCACGGCGCTTCTGCTTGGCGACGTGGAAGGTCAACGCTCCTTGGGTACTCCATTCGAAAAAGTCGACGCGTTTCGACAAGGAGTGCTCTACGGATCCGATGGTTGTTTCGCCGCGTAGAAATCAGGCGGGTGGCGGCACCGCTGTCGTTGTCGTGACGGGCGGCGGTGCCGGCGTCGTCGTGGTCACCGGAGGCAACGTGGTCGTGGGCTTGGGCAACGTGGTCGTGGTCGAGGTGGTGGTCGTGTAACTCGGATCGGGCCAGTTGAAGCGAGGCACTTGAGCGCCGTACTCCTCGGGTTCTTTCACACCGTCGAACACGAACACTTGATCACCCTTGGCAACCAAGGTTTGGTAGTAGTCGGATATGTGCATGGGTATGCGGATGCATCCGTGCGACGCCGGAAAATCGGGCACCTCGTGCGCTCCGTGCACGGCGATTCCGTAATTGAAATAGACGGGGTTGTACATGCCACCGAGCTGGCTTTCTCGACGGCCGAGCACCATTCGGTAGTACTTGAACACACCACCGGGAGTCCACGAGAGACCACACACACCCTTTTCGATGGGCTCCGTGCCTTCTTCGTTTCCGCGTTCACCGGGAGAAATCGTGACAACCTCGCACCATTCCGTGTTGTCCCCCGACGAGATGTGGGTGATGAGAACGGCTTTGTCACCCTGGAACACCACCAACACCTGCTGCGGTAGATAGATCTCGGTGTGATTCGGCGTGGAGTCGGGACGTCGAGGAGCGATGGTGATGGGGTCCTGCATGCGGCTCCACATCGCGGCATCGACTTTGCCCGTCAATTGGTCTCCGGGCACCCCCATGACCAACGCCTCGAACGCCCACACCGCCTGTTGCGTGCGTTCACCGAAGGCGCCGTCGGCCAGACCCGGGTCGAACTTCAATTCGATCAACCGTTCTTGAATGAGCTTGATCTCGGGCCCAGCCGCACCGCGACCATACGTCTGCGTGAGGGGGAGCTTCGTCACCGGTGCGAGCGTGGTAGCGGTGACGATCTGATTGACCGTCGTGGTTGGGGCAGTCGATGAGCCGCCACCGCCCGAAGTGACCACTCCGACGACGATGACCGCGAGCAACACCGCGCCGGAGGCGATGGCCGGAATCCACCGATGAATCGGCGACGCGGGATCGATCAGGGGGCGACGCTCGGAAGGTGTGTTCGGGTCCATCGCCACGGCGCAAAGGCTACCTTCGCCGCGCGAATGTGGTCAGGTCAGCGCTTGACGATTGGCTCGATCGCACGCAGGTCACGGCGCAGGTGGCGCATTTCACGCAGAATCTTGACGATCACACTCGGTGACGACAGCGTCGAAACTCCGCGCGTGCGCGGGAAATAATCCACCCCGAATTGAACGATGTGGTATCCGAGTTTGTTGGCTCTGATGACGAGTTCGGCGTCGATGAACGAACCTTCGCTCTCCAAGGTGATGTGCTCGAAGATGTGACCTCGGCACAACTTGAACGCGAAGTTCACGTCGCGCATCTTGACCCCGAAGAAGACTCGGACCAACGCGTTGTAGAAGAAGGAATACACCGTGCGTACGTAGCCCTCGCCCGTGCGGTCGAGTCGGTAGGCGCTCACGATGTCAGCCTCGTACAGACGCATGATTCGGCACGCTCGCTTCAACTCGCCCATGTCGAACGGAAGGTCGGCGTCGGTGTACAGCACGAGGTCACCGGTCGCGGTGGCGAAACCGGTCTTGATGGACCCACCGAGTTTGCGATTCTTCGGATGGTGCACGACCTTCACCCGTGGGTCGGCGGCGGCGGCTTCGTCAGCCAACCGTGGAGTGGAATCGGTGGACGCGTCGTCGACCACGATGATTTCGTAATCGGCGATCTCTCCCAGTTCGATCAGCATCGCGCAGGCCTCGTGAGCGGCGGCCAAAGTGCGACCGATGTACTCCTCTTCGTTCCACATGGGGAAGAACAGGGAGAGTTTCTGGAAGTGCGCGGCCGTTGGGGTCACCCGGTCAAGATACCGGCGAGCGGTTACGGAGGCTCATTGGCAGTAAGTTCGAAGCGATGGATGTACCGACTTCGGACGTCAGCACTCCCGAGACGACGCTCGCTGCGTCGCCGTCGTCGCTTCCATCGAGATTCCGCGGGTTCACCACCGGCGAGAATCGACTGCACCCGGTGTGGTCTCGTCTCCTCGCCGTGTTTTGGGTGGCGATGGCCCTCGGTGTCACCGCGGTGGCCATTTCGTCCGACTTGATTGGTCGACCGTTGTGGTGGGTCGATGACCAACGTTGGTCGATGCCCATCATCTACGCCTTCGCCGTGTTGTTCGTCGGACCTGCCATCGTGGTTGCCGTTTGGGCAGCGGCGCGCATCCCCCGAGTTCAGTGGCCATCGTTGGGAATCACGGTCGAGGTGGCGTTGCTCGCTTTCATCGATCGCGACCGGTCGCCCGGTTCGGCGGTGGTGCTCGGGGCACTCGCGGTCGCCGCTTTGTTGGCAGCAATCGCCTCGACGGGCGCGCGAACCGTCGACTGACTTCAGCACCCGAGCGAGCGCGCGAGTTCTTCGAGAACCTCGCGTTGTTCGCCCGCTTCCGGCCCGGCCCCGGGACGATGGCGGCGCACGTGCGCGACCGCCACGTCGAGATTCATGCCCGACATCACGCAGAGTGCGGTCGCGAAGGATCCTGCTCGTCCGATGCCCGCCGCACAGTGAACGATGACGGACTCTCCGCGATGCACTCGGTCGTACACCGACTGGAACGAAGCCCTGATCTCCTCGAGTCGCGGAAGGCTCAGATCATTGATCGGGAACCACGTCGCACTTCCCGAGGAGCGGAGCCATTCGACGTACGACGGATAGCGGTCGGCCAACTCGTATTCGCGGACCAGACACACCACATGGGTCGCTCCGACGCTCAGCAAGGTGCCCTCGGGATCGGGGGCGATCAAGTGCTTGCCACACAACCACAACTTTCCCGGCAGGCCCGAAATCGGGACATGATGAATGCCCCCGTTCATGTTGAACGCGCTCGAGGGTCCTTCCGCGCCTCCGTCGTTCACGGTCGGAAGCCTAAGAGCGAAGCACGGCGACCGATAGCGTCGGGTGCATGTCCGCCAAGGTTCTCACTTCTCTGCCCGTCGGCGAACGGGTCGGCATCGCTTTCTCCGGAGGGCTCGACACGTCGGCCGCCGTGGCGTGGATGCGCGAGAAGGGATCGATTCCGTATTGCTACACCGCCGATCTCGGTCAGCCCGACGAGCCCGACCTTGCTGGCATCCCCGATCGTGCCAAGCAATACGGCGCCGAGGTTGCTCGACTGATCGATTGTCGCGCCGAGTTGGTGCGCGAGGGCTTGATGGCTCTGCAGTGCGGTGCGTTCCACATCACCACCGCGGGCAAGACGTACTTCAACACCACTCCTCTCGGCCGAGCAGTCACGGGAACGCTTCTGGTGCGGGCCATGCGCGAGGACGGCGTCGACATTTGGGGCGACGGTTCCACGTACAAGGGCAACGACATCGAGCGTTTCTATCGTTATGGACTGATGGTCAACCCCTCGCTTCGGGTCTACAAGCCGTGGCTCGACGAGACGTTCGTGAACGAACTCGGCGGACGCACCGAAATGAGCGAGTTCCTGCAACAGCGCAAGCTGCCGTACAGGGCGAGCAAGGAGAAGGCGTACAGCACCGACGCCAACATCTGGGGCGCGACACACGAGGCGAAGTTGCTCGAGGAACTATCGACCTCGATGGACATCGTCGAGCCGATCATGGGAGTCGCGCACTATCGCGACGACGTGACGATCGCCGCCGAGACGGTGTCGGTGCGCTTCGTCGAGGGGTGGCCGGTGGCCATCAACGGTAAGGAGTTCCCCGATCAGGTCGAGTTGGTGCACGAGGCAAATCGCATTGGCGGGCGTCACGGACTCGGAATGAGCGACCAGATCGAGAACCGGATCATCGAAGCCAAGAGTCGCGGCATCTACGAGGCGCCGGGTCTGGCGTTGTTGCACATCGCTTATGAGCGACTGGTGTCGGCGATCCACAACGAAGACACGCTCGAGAACTACCGCACGATGGGGCGGCGCTTGGGTCGCAAGCTGTACGAGGGTCGATGGTTCGATCCGCAGAGCCTGATGTTGCGCGAACCGGTGTCCAAGATCGTGTAGTCGTCACCACGGCGCAACCGCAGGGTCACTTCGCCCGTCACGGCCGATCCGACCCAACGCATGATCGGTTCGCGCAACATCAGGCTCTGCGGATCGAACCATCGACCCTCGTACAGCTTGCGACCCAAGCGCCGCCCCATCGTGCGGTAGTTCTCGAGCGTGTC
>RHCK01000490.1 GCA_010030605.1 Acidimicrobiia bacterium | reverse complement strand
GACGCCCATCAACACGACGATGGTTCCGCCGACGCGAGCGAGTGACTCCCAGTCGATGCCTGAGGCTCCGCCCTTTTCGCGATGCCCGGTGACGACCGTGAACGCGTGTGACACACCGCGGTGAGTGACGGGGATGCCCGCCGACGACGGAACGCCGACGGCAGAGGAAATTCCCGGCACGACCTCGAAGTCGATTCCAGCCTGCTGCAACGCTGATGCCTCTTCGCCACCGCGACCGAACACGTAGGGATCGCCACCCTTGAGGCGTACGACCCGTGCATGCTGCGTGCCGAGGTGGATGAGGAGTGCGTTGATCATCTCCTGTGGTGTCGATCGACCCGGTCGCTTGCCAACATCGATACGTTCTGCATGAGCCGGTGCGAGTTCCACGATGCTGCGGTCGGCAAGTGCGTCATACACGACCACGTCGGCAGAGGAAATGAGTCGCGCCGCACGCACGGTGAGCAACTCGGGGTCGCCCGGTCCCGCGCCGACGAGGTGCACAGTCACGACGTGACCTCGCTCAGTGTCCGACCGAAGCGAATGCCGCGCTTGGCAGCGAGCTCTTCGATGATCGGTGTCCAATTCACGTCTTCGGTGCTTTCGCCGAGTGCATGTACTCGAGCACGTTCCGCGGCAAGGTCAGCAACGAGGTCGGCGAGTTCGTCGTCCAACATCTCGTCCAGTCGTGCGCGAATCCAGCTCGACAGTGCGGGGCTTGCACCTGCGGTGGAGGAGGTGACCATGAGCGAGCCACGACGCACGACGGCCGGCAACGTGAATGAGCAACGATCGGGATCATCGGCGGAATTCACCCAGATGCCCGCGGCTTCACACTCGTCGTAGATCGCCTGGTCGACTTCGACGTTGCCCGTCGCGGTGATGACGAGTCGGAATCCGAGTGCATCGCCAGCTGCGTACTCGCGCTCGAGGATCGTGACAGGAAGCCCGCGCATCTCGGCGACGACGTGTGGGGCAATCACGGTGATGTCCGCGCCGCAGGGGACGAGTTGCTGGGCCTTGCGGGTGGCGATGCGGCCGGCACCGACGACGAGCACCTTGCGACCGACCAGATTGAGGTTGATTGGGAACTGCATGTGACCCCCGAGGTGATGACGGCGGTCAGGCTAGCCTAATTACGACTATT
>RHCK01000489.1 GCA_010030605.1 Acidimicrobiia bacterium | reverse complement strand
GGTCCTAGTTTCCGATCGTCGGCGAAATCGATCGTCTTTTTCGGCCGACAGGACCAAATCGTCGTGCCCGAGTCATCCACCTCCTCCCCACGCATCGCCGATCGACTTCGTCGTGCGGCGGCCATCGCCTTGGCCGCGTTTTCCGTGGCCACTTTGGCAACCGCCGGACATGGCTCGGCCGTTCACGCCGAACCACCGGCCCGCGCGGTGAGCACGGCGAACGGTACGGGAGGACGCTCCGCGACGGTCAGTCCGGGAGTGGATCTGACCAACGAGGTCGTCACGGTGTCGTGGTCGGGCTTTCGTCCAACCACTCAGCAGAACGTGTACACGGTGCTCGTTGTTCAATGCGAAGCCAACCCCGTGTCGTTGGATGACTGTTTTACTGCCGAGCCATTCCCCGCCCTAGCCAATGGAACGCGACTCGTGGATTCCACGGCCGCCGACGGCACCGGTTCGGCCCAATTCGAGGTTCGGCCCGCCAGCAACCTGCCTCAGTTGGCGTGCTCGGCGACCAACCCATGCTCGATTCTGGTGTACGAGAACGATGCTCTCCCGATCACGCCCGGTGGTCTACCCGCGGGGCACGTGGTGATTCCGATCACGTTCGCTCCGTCGCAGGCGGACTGCCCCAACATCACCGACTTCGACGTGCGAGTGGATGGTTCGGCAACGTCGGCGAGTTTGTTCTACGCGTGGGCGGCTCGAATCTGTCAAGGCGACGGCGCAGTGGTGTTGGACTACACCGAGACATCGAGCACCACCGGACGGGAGAACTTCTTATCGGGCTTGGTCGATATCGGGGTGACGGCATTACCCGCGAGCACGGAGGAACTGGAGGCACATCCAGGCCACCGTGACTTCTCGTACGCACCCGTGGCGACCAGTGCGGTGGTGGTGGCGTACAACCTGACCGATCCGTTCACGGGTCAGCGCGTGGACAACTTGGTGCTCTCTCCGCGCTTGGTGGCTCGTTTGGTGACGAACACGAACATCGAAACGTTCGTGCGAGATCGTGAGCTGTTGAATCTGAACCCGACGGTCCGTTTTCCGAGCAACGGGATCAACAGAATTCTGGTGCGAGCCGAACGTTCGGCGACCACCAACATCCTCACGTCGTGGTTCGCCGCCGATGCCGAAGCGCAGAAGTTC
>RHCK01000488.1 GCA_010030605.1 Acidimicrobiia bacterium | reverse complement strand
GCACGTTCACCATCACCAAACCGAAGGTGACGGGAATGGTCGCTCCGAGAGTGACGAGCCAGGTGACGATCGGATAGCCGATGCGTTGCAAACGCACCTCGCTGTCGAGGGTAACGCCGTTGGACGTGGCATCGAAGTCGAGTGGTGCCGAGGCCATGCGGTAGTAGAACTGACCGTCGTAGCCGGCACCGCTCTCGAGAGGGAGCGTCGATTGCGAACTCAGCAGATCGCCGGCTCCCACGAAGCTGCCGATATCTCCGTCACCGACCGACCACAGACGTAGGAGAACGAAGAGTGCCGCCACCGAACCGGCCACCAGCGCGACCAGAAACGCTGACTTGGGGCGTTGGGTGACCGTGTCGATGATGTCACCCTAGAACGATCAGAGTCCGGTGCCGTTCCACTTGGCGTCGAAGTACGCGCGATCGTTCTCGATCAAACGACCGAAGTCGGACGGTGGATCGTTGTTGATGGTGACGCTGTCGAGGTGGTGGCATCGGGCGGATGAGGAGATCACCGCACGACGTTTCGAAGTGCGAGTCACCCAACGCACGATGTCATCGTCGCCATACCACCAACGCAGGTTTTCGTCGAAGGTCCACGATGGAACGAGGTCGCGATGCAGCATCATGGCGAAACCGGCCATGCCTCCCGTGCCGTCGTAACGCGACCGGCAGGTGTCGAACACGTCCCGGTTCTCCAGCAGGGGAGGGTCCGCATAGTTCGGACAGATCAACCCGATGGTCGGATCATCGTCGAGAGAACGCGCCAACGAACTGAGGCAACCCGGATCCAGACGCACGTCGTCGTTCAGGAAAGCGATGTGGGAGTTCTTGCCCACGGCCCGCATGCCTCGGTTCCACATGTGCTGAATGCCGCTACCGAGCGGAACCACGATTCGATGAACCGCGACCGGGAGAGCGGGCACCAGACGGTTGGCATCGTCGCCGTCGACGACCACGCAAATGTCGGCGACACTCGAGTCGGCCAACACGTCGCGCAAAACGTTCATGAGACCATCCACGTTGGACTTGGTGGGGATGACCACGTTCACGTCGGAGGGCACGCACTCACCGTACCGTCGACAACTCACACTGGAGCCCGAGAGGGGAATCGAACCCCTGACCTACGCATTACGAGTGCGTTGCTCTGCCGACTGAGCTAC
>RHCK01000487.1 GCA_010030605.1 Acidimicrobiia bacterium | reverse complement strand
GGACGCGACGTAGGCCTGGTAGCCGAGTTTGAACATGGGGCCACCGCGCACCGGCGAATCCATCGGGTCCAAGACCATCGCTTCAGGAACGAACACGTCGTCGACGTGAATGGTGAAACTGCCCGTTCCCTTGAGAGCCATCACGTCCCAGTCGTTGTCGACACGGGCTTCGCGCGTGCGCACGATGACGATTCGCACTCGTGGCTGCTCGACGCCGGCCTCGATCGCGGTGAGCAGAGCGAAGTCGGAATGCTTCACCCCACTCGCGTACTTCCACGAGCCGGTGAGTCGCACGCCGCCATCGACGGCCACGAAGGTTCCGGTCGGAGCCGAGACCGCCGCCATGATGGGCGCGGGGTTGTCGCCGAAGACGATGTCGAGGCCTTCTCGGCCCAATCGAGCACCCGCCATGCCCGCCGCACCGGCGTGATTGAACCCGGCCCACGCCGCGGTGGGATTCGCGTACGCCAGCGCGTCGAAATACCGGAACTGATCGGCCAGATGCAGGTGATCACCACCCACCTCGAGCGGAGCCTTGATCATGGGCACGCGCAACTTGCGCATCAGGGCGTCGAGAGCGTCGGGCGCCGTTCCCTGGCGTTCGGCATCGTTGGCCGTGATGTCGAACTCGACATGATGCTCACGAATTTCATCGATCATCGTTCCGACAGAACGTGCGTCACTCATCAGAAAACTCCCTCGTAACTTCCGCCATCCATCTGCAGGTTCTGCCCACTGATGTAACCGGCCTGCGCCGAACACAAGAACGCGAACGCGTCACCGAGCTCCGTGGCCTGGCCCAACCGACCGGCTTTGATTGAAGCCACCTGCTCGGCGCGCGCCTCTTCGTAGGTCACGCCTTTCATCTTCATCACCACCTGCGCCATCTGTTCTTGCCGCGCGGTGTCGAAGCGCTCGGGAAGAATCTGATTGATGGTGACGTTGAACTTCACGACGTCTTTCGACAGACCCTTCAGAACGCCGGTGAGACCGAGGCGCGAGCCGTGCGACAAACTCATCGCCGAATTCGGCGATTTCACCATGGCCGAGCTGATGGCCACCACTCGTCCGAAGCGTCGTTCGCACATGCCGGGCAGAACTCGCTGCAGATATCCCAACGGACCGATCAGCGCCTGACGAAGGGCATCGGACCACATGGAGTCATCCAG
>RHCK01000486.1 GCA_010030605.1 Acidimicrobiia bacterium | reverse complement strand
GACGGAACAAGTCCGACCTGTTGTCGCCCAGGCCATCGGTTCCGTCGCATGCACCCCAGGTTCCGGGGTGCATGGAACTTGCGAGGCGAACCATGAGTCCTAGAAAGACCTTACCCCAACCCCATGACCCCCCAGCTCAATCGTCGGTCCTTCCTTCGTCACACCGGCCTGGCCGCCGCGGCCTTCGCGGTGACCCGCCCTTGGCTCAATTCCGCCGCGCGCACCGTCTCTCCGAACGAGAAGCTGAACGTCGCCGCGATCGGTTTCGGCGGTGTCGGCGCGAGCAACGTGCGCAACTCCTCCGACGAGAACATCGTCGCGCTGTGCGACCTGGACCTCAGCCGCTGCGGCGGCACGATCAAGCAGCAGCCCAAGGCCGCGCTCTACACGGATTTCCGCAAGATGCTCGATGAGCAGAAGGACATCGACGCCGTCATCATCGCGACCCCGGACCACTCTCACGCCTACATCGCGATGGAGTGCATGCGCCGCGGCAAGCATGTCTACGTACAGAAGCCCATCTCTCATTCGGTGTTCGAAGCCCGCGTGCTGACGGAGTCGGCCCATAAATACAAGGTCGTGACCCAGATGGGCAACCAGGGCCATTCCGGCGAAGGCATCCGTCAGGTGACCGAGTGGATCGCCGCCGGGCTCATCGGCAAGGTGCGCGAAGTGCACACCTGGACCAACCGTCCGATCTGGCCGCAAAGCCTCGAGATGGACCGTCCGACCGACGTGCAGAAAGCCCCCGATGGCATGGACTGGAACCAGTGGTGCGGACCGGCCGCCTTCCGTCCTTACCATCCTTCGTATCACCCGGGCAAGTGGCGCGCCTGGTGCGATTTCGGCACGGGCTCCCTCGGCGACATGGGTTGCCACATCATCGACCCCGCCTTCATGGCGCTCAACCTGCGTTACCCGGAAAGCGTCGAAGGCAACGTGTCCACCGTCTTCGAGACCTTCGGCAAGGGCCTGAAGGAGAAGATCCAGTCGAGTCCCGAATGGCAGGAACGCGAAGGCCGTGAGTACGCACGCGGCGAGCAGATCTCCGGCCGGGAGCGCGAGGCCCGCACCGGGACGGGTTTCGATGACATGGATGACGACATCCCGTTCTGATCAAAAACGAGGCAACTATGACCAACACAGTCACTCTGGAGAAAATCGAATCG
>RHCK01000485.1 GCA_010030605.1 Acidimicrobiia bacterium | reverse complement strand
CGCGTCGCCATCTTCACCGGTGCTGGCGAGAAGTTCTTCTCTGCCGGCTGGGACCTCAACGCCGCCAACGAAGGCGAGTCCTTCGACTCCGACTACGGCGTCGGCGGGTTCGGGGGCTTCCCCGAACTCCCCAATCGCAACAAGCCCGTCATTGCCGCAGTGAACGGCATGGCCGTTGGCGGTGGGTTCGAGATCGCGATGGCCGCTGACTTCATCGTTGCCGCCGAGCACGCGACGTTCTTCCTCGCCGAGACCAAGGTGGGCGTGATCCCCGACGCGGGGACGATTCGCTTGCCGCGACTCCTTCCTCGCCAATTGTCGAACGAAATCATCTTCGGGGGACGTCGGCTCTCCGCGCACGAAGCCGCATCGTTCGGGATCGTCAATCGCGTCGTCCCGGCCAACGAATTGATGGACACGGCCCGTGCGCTGGCCGCAGAGATCTGCCTGTCGGCTCCGCTCGCGGTCGCGGCGGTGATGCAACTGAATCGCGAACTCGAAGGAGTCGACGTGCTCGATGCGATGAAGGCGATGCGCACCAACCCCGCCTATCGTGCGGCGATCGATTCAGAGGACGCCAAGGAAGGCCCTGCGTCGTTCGCGGAGAAGCGTCCCCCGCGCTGGACTGGTCGCTAGTTCGACTTCAGCGCCTTCACGGCACACTCGTCCAGCACGTCGAGCAACTCGATTCCGCGACTGTCTCGCGGCTCGGGCTGGAACTCACCCATCGCGTAGGAAAAGCTCGTGCGCAACGACGGCCACGCGCCGTGCGTAGAGCCACCAGCGCCCGTGTGACCAAACGCGTCGGGAGCCATTCCGAGACGTGACGGATTCGGGTTCAATTCGAAACCCACTCCGAAGCGAAGGATCCGACCAGAGAGTTCATCCGCGCCGAACGAACGCTCTCGTCGTGCGAGTTCGATCGTCTCGGGCCTCAACAAGCGAACACCGTCGAGCTCTCCGCCGTTCACGAGCATCGCGTACAACCGTGACATCGCATGCGCAGACGTAACGCCGCCGCCGCCGGGGAGCTCTGCGCGCGAGAGCTCCGGCGTGCCAGCTTTGTCCGTCGGAATGAGCCCATAGACGAAGGCCAGCCGCGGGTCCACGTCGTTCCCCATGAGCGCGGTGTAGTTGTAGTCGTCCGCGCGAACGGTCTTGGCGATTCGC
>RHCK01000484.1 GCA_010030605.1 Acidimicrobiia bacterium | reverse complement strand
GCCAATGATTCCGGAGGCGGCGGTTGCGATGCTTGCGTGTGCCCGTATCGGTGCTGCGCACAGCGTCGTCTTTGGAGGATTCTCCGCGCAGGCGCTCGCTGATCGCATCAACGATGCGCAAGCAAAGGTCTTGATCACCGCTGACGGTGGCTGGCGACGTGGGGAGGTCTTCCCACTCAAGTCCCAAGCCGATGAGGCGCTCAAGTCGACACCTTCGATCGAAAGCGTTGTGGTCGTTCGTCGCGGAAACAATCCGGTGGAGATGAAGTCGGGTAGGGACCACTGGTACCACGAGGAGATGGCGAAGGCGGATCCTGTCTGTGCAGCGGAGCCGATGGATGCAGAGCAGTTGCTGTTTTTGCTTTACACCTCGGGCACTACTGGCAAACCCAAGGGAATCATGCATACGACGGGCGGATATCTCACGCACGTCGCGTACACCTTCAAGTACGTGTTCGATCACAAGCCCGAGACCGACATCTACTGGTGCACTGCTGATGTCGGCTGGGTGACGGGCCACAGCTACATCGTCTATGGACCGCTTGCCAACGGCGCGACTCAGGTGATGTACGAAGGTGTACCAAATTTCCCCGCCAACGATCGCGTCTGGTCGATCATCGAGAAGTACGGGGTGACGATTTTCTACACGGCGCCGACGGCGATTCGCACCTACATGAAGTGGGGAACTCAGGAGCCTGCGAAGCACGATCTTTCGTCACTTCGCTTGATTGGAAGCGTGGGCGAACCAATCAACCCAGAAGCGTGGATGTGGTATCACGAGCACATCGGCCAGAGTCGATGCCCGATCATCGATACGTGGTGGCAGACGGAGACTGGAGGAATCATGATTTCGCCACTTCCGGGAGTCACGGTGACCAAGCCGGGATCGGCAACTGCACCAATTCCTGGGGTATTCGCAGAGCTCGTAGACGAGTCTGGAACTCGGGTGGAGCGCGGCGGTGGGTATCTCACCCTGACGAAGCCGTGGCCTGGAATGTTGCGCGGAGTGTGGGGCGACCAGAAGCGATATCGCGAGACGTACTGGAGTCGTTTCCCTGGTCGATATTTTGCCGGTGACGGAGCGAAGTTGGATGACGACGGGTACCTATGGTTGCTCGGTCGCGTCGATGACGTAATGAACGTGTCGGGACACCGCATCAGTACGACCGAA
>RHCK01000483.1 GCA_010030605.1 Acidimicrobiia bacterium | reverse complement strand
AAAACGCCGACGGATCGGAATTCTTCCAATTGGGACCCGCCTTCGCCACCGGTGAGGTGTTCAACAGCGACGCTCAAGCCGACATCATCAGCGGAGGTTGGGGAGTGCGCGTCACGCTTCGTGGCGGCGCCTCCGGAGCCGACCTTTGGAACGTCGGGGCGTCCAAGTGTTTCTCGCGCGACACGACCTGTCCCACCGGACGCATGGCGATCGTTCTCGACGGCGTGGTGCAGTCGGCTCCGACGGTCAATCAGCCGACCTTCACCGGCGGAGTCGACATCACCGGAAGCTTCAGCGAATCCGAAGCCAAGGACCTCGCGCGAGTACTGAAAAGCGGAGCTCTTCCGGTACGCCTCCAAGTTCAGGCCGTCCAGACGGTTTCTCCCACATTGGGTAGCGATTCGTTGCGGGCTGCCATCATCTCCGGCCTCATCGGCGTCGGACTCGTTCTGCTCTTCATGTTGATCTACTACCGAAGCCTGGCCGCGGTGGTCGTCGTGGGTCTGGTGATCTCCGGTTCGATCCAATGGAACGTGATCTCGTTGCTGTCGCGAACCAACGGTCTCGCGCTCAGCTTGGCCGGTATCGCCGGCATCATCGTTTCGATCGGAGTGACCGTCGACTCCTACGTGGTGTTCTTCGAGAAGTTGAAAGATGAAGTCAAGTCCGGTCGCACGTTGCGAAACTCGGCCGAGCGCGGGTTCAAGTCCGCGTGGCGAACCATCCTGGCTGCCGACATCGTGTCACTCCTGGGTGCATTCACTCTGTGGTACCTGACGGTTGGCTCCGTCCGTGGCTTCGCGTTCTTCCTCGGCCTGTCCACGCTGTGCGACCTCGTCGTGGCCTGGTTCTTCACCCGGCCCGCCATGTTGTTGCTGGCCCGATCGGAGTTCATCGCTCGTCGCCGAGTGTTCGGCGTCGATCCATCGACGCTCACCACCGGAGGTGTCTCATGAGCGAAACGACCGCCTCCCGACGTGGGCCGCTCGGCCGCCTCTATCACGGCGAGACCTCGTTCGACTTCTACGGTCGTCGGCGGATCGGTTTCCTGTTCTCCGGAGTCCTGATCGTCGTCACCTTGGCCTCTTTGCTGGTGTCGGGCTTGAACCTCGGTATCGACTTCGAAGGTGGAGTGGCGTGGCAGGTGCCGGCCACCGACTCGTTGGACATTGATCAAGCCC
>RHCK01000482.1 GCA_010030605.1 Acidimicrobiia bacterium | reverse complement strand
CGAGTGTCCTTGGCCCGATTCGACGCCAGTTGACGCTCCATCTCAGCGAACGCCACCATCACCGACAGGACCATTTCCCCGAACGGCGAATCGAGATTAAGGCCACCTTCCGTAAAGTGGATCTTGATCCCCCGATCCTTGAAGTCTCGCAGCACGTCGCTCATGTCACCGACAGAGCAGAACACTCGGTCGGGTCTCAGGAAGACGACCGTATCGCCTCGCTTGAGATCCTTGCACATCTGACCACCGTACGTTCGCCTCGAAAGTGGAATCGACCATGCCGAGATCGCAGGGTCCGTGACGACTGTGTTGTCCCAGGTAAGTTGTGGGTACTCCTTCGCCAAGGCATCCGCATACGCACAGCATCGCTCCATCTGGTGCCGCAGCCCAAGGCCAGACTCGACGCTCGACCTGTGAGAACACCTGATGTACACGAACACCCGACCGGCAGAGACCCGGTGTTCCGACCGTGTGATCTTCGGCGTGTTGTCCCTGCGATACTCCGACGGCAAGTTCTCGACTGGCTCGTCGGTCCTGAAGCCACGATCGATGCGTGCCATCATGATCGTGTCGCCGTCGTCGAGCACCTTCAGCAGTGCTTTACCGGCCGCACGATCGAAGAACGACACCGTGTAGGCAGACGTCACGTCAACAAAGTGACCACGACGCTTCACCCCATGTGGAAACCGAGTCAGTCCCCAGTCGTCAGGGATCGATGCGGCGAGACGCTGAATGACGATATCCTGGGCGTTCAGGCCGACGCCAGAATCCTCTTGAGCGTTCGTGGAGACTCGGACGTACGCGTATTTCATTCACTCGTCCCCGTCATCGTACGCCCAGCCATCTTCAATGGATCTCTGTGCCAGTTCGCGAATTGCGTTTCGTCGAGCATCCTCAATGGACGGAGACGAACGGTCCTTCATTCCAGAGAAATCAGGAGACCCACGCCCAGCACACCTACTGCATAAGCGAGACTTTGACCTTGTGTCTCGACCACATCCTTCGCAACTGACGAGTTCGCCACTGGCCATGTTCAGTTCCTTGTAGATTCGCGGTCGTAAACCTTCGACCTGCGTTCTCGACAAATCGCTTCGTACAAAGCAGATAGCACAGTCGCCAAGCCGTAACTTCTCAGCCACGCCCTGACGACCGTTACCATCGTCATCTTCTGTGTACCGTTCATTGAATCGCACCTCGCT
>RHCK01000481.1 GCA_010030605.1 Acidimicrobiia bacterium | reverse complement strand
CGACGTTCCTTCCGTTCGCCACATGTTGGTGATGGTGCAGCGCGAAGTGGCCGATCGATTCGTCGCCCAGCCACGCACGAGCGCCTACGGTGCGGTCTCAGTGAAGGTCGCATATTGGTCGAATGCCCGAATCGTGGCTGACGTGCCCGCGACGGTGTTCCTCCCCAAGCCGAACGTCTCCTCCGCGCTCGTCGAGTTCACCCGACGCGACACTCCTGCGGTCGAGGGCGTGGAACCGAAGGAACTGTTCGCGCTCGTGCGCGCGGGATTCGCCCAACGTCGCAAGATGCTGCGTCGATCACTTGCGGGAATCGTGACGCCGGAGCAGTTCGAGCACGCGGGCGTCGCAAGCGATGCACGTCCAGAGGAACTCGACGTCGTGGCGTGGGGCCGACTGTGCAAGGCGGTGCACGCGTGATCGAAAGACTCACCGCACACGCCAAGCTCACCCTTGCCTTGCGCGTCGTCGGTGTGCGCGACGACGGTTACCACGACATCGACGCCGAGATGGTGAGCCTCGATCTGCACGACGTGTTGTCGATCGACACGTCCTCGACGGGAATCACCCTCGACGGACCCTTCGCGAACGGCATCACCGACTCCGAGGACAACTTGATCGCCAAAGCGCTGCGACTCTGCGGCGTGAGTGCGGCCGTGCACGTGACGAAGAACATTCCCTCCGGCGGCGGACTCGGTGGTGGCAGCGCAGATGCGGCGGCGATCCTGCGCTGGGCGGAGTTCGACGATCTCGTGGCAGCCTCGCGCATCGGAGCAGACGTGCCGTTCTGCATGATCGGCGGACGCGCTCGAGTGTCGGGCATCGGCGAGATCATCTCCCCGCTCGTGCATCGCGACGAGAACGTCACCCTCATCACGCCACCATTCGGTGTCTCGACCCCCGCGGTGTATCGCGCGTGGGACGACCTCGATGCCTCACGCCAGCGCGGCAGCGGTCCGAACGACCTCGAGACCCCGGCGATCGTCGTCGAGCCACGACTCGCCGAATGGCGGGAACGAATCGGGAATGCGACGGGCGTGACGCCGATACTCGCGGGGAGTGGAGCCACGTGGTGGGTGCGGGGCCACTTTCCCGATCTGCACGAGAAGTTGCCCGAGGCAACCGTGGTGCTCGCGAAGACGATCGCGACGCTCTAGAGAGGGATTACTTGCGGCGCTGGTGACGCGTGCGACGAAGCATC
>RHCK01000049.1 GCA_010030605.1 Acidimicrobiia bacterium | reverse complement strand
GGCACTCCGGCACGCACCATCGCGCCAAGGATGCGACAGAAGCGCTCGAGGATCGCGTACTCGATGATTCCCTTGATCACCGGAATACGCAGCACCAATCGGTCCTTCACTTCGCGCCCCTTGGTGGACTTCATCATCCATATCAGTGCACCAATGGCCGTCATGATGACGAGTCCGGGGATGTAGACGTACGTCGAGAAGAGCGACGCCACTCCGAGCAACATGCGCGTGGGCAGAGGAAGGTCGGCATTCAACTCGGTGAAGAGCGGTTTGAACTTCGGTAATACGTAGCCCGCGAGAATGATGACGGTGACGATGGCCATCACCATGACCACCGCCGGATACGACAACGCGTTCACCACCTTGGCACGAGTTTCGATCTCGCGGTTGAGATACGCGGCCAGACTGTCGAGCGTCTCGTCCAGTCGTCCCGTGAGTTCGGCACTTTGCAGGATTCCGACGTAGTAGCTGGGGAACACGTGCGGATGTTTGGCCGCCGCGGCCGAGAGGGTGCCACCGTTTCGTAATTCCTCGACCATCGTGGTGATGGCTCGGCGCAACGCCGTGTCTTGGGTTTCGTCGCCGATGGTCTCCAGGGCCGAGGTGATGGGAATGCCCGCGCGCACGAACACTGCCAACTGACGAGTGAAGTGCATCAACTCCTTCTTCTTCACCTTTTCCTTGGTGATTTCGAACTGCAGAAGTCCACGCTTCTCGGCGAGTTTGGTGGGGTAGAGATCTTGCGAGAGCAGCGAGGAACGGGCATCGGCGATGGTGTCGGCCTTGGAGATGCCTTCGATCAAGGTGCCGCTGGTGTCGATGGCGGTGTAGGCGAAGCGCGGCATGGGTCGTCCGATCAGGCCACGTAGAGGGTTCGGATCACTTCGGCCACCGTGGTGACGTCATCGTCGACCAGGTTCATGGCTTCGAGGATCATCGGACGCATTCCCTCGGCGATGGCGGTTTCGCGCACCTGTTCGGTGGTGGCATGGTCGACGAGCAACTGACGAATTCGTGGTGAGATGCGCAGAAGCTCGTACACACCGATGCGATCCCGGTAACCGGTGTGGGAGCAATCGTCGCATCCGCTTCCGTGAAAGAAAAGTTGTTTCGAGCTTTGCGGGAGATGTCGTTGGAAAAGTGCGAGTTCCTCGGCATCGGGCGTATATGGGGTTTTGCACGAATCGCAGATGCGTCGCAACAGACGTTGACCGATGATTCCCATCACCGATGACGCGATGAGGAAGGCTTCGATTCCCATGTCGAGCAGGCGATGCAGTGCGGCGGACGCATCCGTTCCGTGCAACGACGACAGCACGAAGTGTCCGGTGAGCGCGGATTGAACCGCGATGCGCGCCGTGTCGGGATCACGAATCTCACCGACCAAGATGACGTCGGGGTCCTGACGCAACAATGCCCTCAAACCGGTGGAGAACGTCAATCCGGCCTGCTCGTTGGTCTGCACCTGGTTGATGCCGGGGAACACGTATTCCACGGGATCCTCGATGGTGGTGACGTTCTTGCCCGAGTTGTTGATCTCGAGAAGCGACGCGTACAACGTCGTTGTTTTTCCGGCTCCGGTGGGTCCGGCGCAGATGACCATGCCGAACGGCGAACGAATCATCTGCGAGAACGCTTCGTGGGTGTCGCGCGGCATACCGAGTTCGCCGAGTCCGATCATCGAGCGACGTTTGTCGAGCAACCGCATCACCAGTTTCTCGCCGAAGACGGTGGACACGGTGGCCACGCGCACGTCCACCTCACGACCATCGACCACCGTGGAGAACTGGCCGTCTTGCGGTCGACGACGTTCGACGATGTTCATGCCCGCCATGATCTTCAAACGACTCACCAGGCTGAGATGCATCGTCAACGGCAACCGTTGTGCCTCCACCAGGTTGCCGTCGATGCGGTAGCGAATGCGCAGGATGTCGTTGAGGGGCTCGATATGGATGTCGGATGCGCGATCGCGGAGTCCTTGTCCGACGATGTTCGTGACGAGGTGGACGATGGGTGCGTCATCATCGCTGCTCGGGGGAGTGGTGAAGTCGGCCAAGCCGGGTTCGACAACGGCGACCGGACCGGACTCGGCGGTGGGCTTGGGTGCGGACCGTTGAAACACGTACGGCTATCGGTCCTACTCCGAGGGTTCTGAACCCGCTCGACGTGGTCTTGAGGAAACCTTGAGAATCGCGTCAGGCGGCCAAGCGCGGAACAACCACGCCGGCGATCGCCGCGAACTGCAGCCCGGCGGCCACGACCGTGAACGCGTGGAAAATCTCGTGGAAACCGAACACCCGGGGCCAGGGATCGGGCTTCTTGGTGGCCAGCGCGATCGCGCCCAAGGTGTAACAGACGCCTCCGCCGAGAATGAGACCGAATCCGACGGCACCAAGCCCGCGCCATAGTGCCGGCACGGTCACGATGGCGGCCCAACTGACGATCATGTAACTCGCGCCGTGCCAGAACGTGGGCACTCGAGGCAACCAATGCAACACGATTCCCAAGAGCGCGCCGAACCACACGCCACCAATCACCGTCCATTGCGCCCAGCCGTCGAGACAGAGCACGGCCACGGGGGTGTAGCCGCCGGCGATCGCGAGAAAGATCGCCGAATGGTCGAATCGTTGCATCAGGCGTTTGGCGCGAGGCCGCCAACGAACACGGTGATACAAAGCGGAGACTCCGAACATGGTCGCGGTTCCGATGACGTAGATGACGATGCTCAGTCGCAGACTGATGGGCAGGTCCACGACGAACATCAGGATTCCGCCCATCACCAACATGATGGGGAACGAGATCAGGTGTGACCAGCCACGGAGCAACGGCATCAGGTGTGGTCCGTGCACCTCGTTCACCCGACCATTGTTACCCGACTTCATGACTCGCGGTTGTCGTCCCGGCACTACGCTCCCGAACCATGGGTGAATTCGTGCCGAATATCGTCGGAGTCGACTCGTGATCATTCATCTGGTCGACGGCACGTACGAGCTGTACCGACAGCACTACGGCCAAGCGGTGCGTTCGTCCACGCCCGCCCCGAACGCGGCCACCATCGGCGTGCTGAATTCCACATTGCAACTTCTGCAGGAGGGCGCCACGTACATCGGTGTGGCCACCGACCATGTGATCGAAAGCTTCCGCAACGATCTGTGGGACGGTTACAAAACGTCCGAGGGGATGGAGCCCGAGATCCTCACCCAGATCCCCATCGTCGAAGAGGCCCTGCGATCAATGGGTATCACCGTGTGGGCGATGGAGGAATACGAAGCGGACGACGCGCTGGCATCGGCCGCGGCGGTGGCGGCCGCCGATGCGAAGGTGACGCAGGTGCAGATCCTCAGTCCCGACAAGGATCTCGGTCAATGCGTGGTTGGCGATCGAGTGGTGCAGATCGATCGTCGCAAAATGGCCAAGGGGGAGGACGGTCTGGTGAACGAGGCGGCTGTGATCGCCAAGTTCGGCGTGCCTCCGTCGAGCATCGCCGACTATCTGGGGCTCGTTGGCGACACGGCCGACGGATTTCCGGGCTTGCCGGGTTGGGGCGCGAAGTCGGCATCGGCCGTCTTGGCTCGATACGGACACATCGAAGACATCCCCGATGCACCGGGTCAGTGGGACGTTCCCGGCTTGCGCGGAGCGGTGAAGTTGGCGACGTCGCTCAGTGAAAATCGTGAACTGGCTTTCCTGTTTCGTCGGATCGCCACCACGGTGACCACCGTGCCGGTGGGCAACGTCGCCGACTGGCATTGGGATGGTCCCACCGCCGACTTTGCCGACTTCTGTGCCGACCTCGGAGCGCCACGTCTGGCGGAAAAAGCCGCTGGTCTGGCGCGGTCACGAGGCAGGTAGTCTGACGGTGCTCCATTCGGCGCCTGCCGGGTGTGGTGACGGTCGGGTCCTGTGCGACGGGTTCCCGTGAATCAGGTCAGGACCGGAAGGTAGCAGCCTTCAGCGGATTCGCTCGTGCGCCGCAGATCGCCTGGCCGTCACCACATCCGGCAGGAGTCTGTTCGGGGCACGGACGTTCACACGTGGGACGTTCGCACACAGCGATACAGACATAGCGATAGAGACATATAGATAGACACACAACCCTTGGAAGGGTGCGAGAGCGGCCGAATCGGCACGCTTGGAAAGCGTGTGAGGTGCAAGCCTCCGTGGGTTCGAATCCCACCCCTTCCGCCATGGCACAGGTGAGCAACGAACTCATCGAGGCGATGCGCTCGGCGCTGAAGGAAGCGAGAGACGCGTTGAACCACGACGACGTACCGGTTGGTGCCGTCGTGTTGCATGAGGGTCGCATCATTGCGGCCCGGCACAACGAGCGTGAGAACCATCAGGATCCCACGGCCCACGCCGAAGTGCTGGCACTGCGTGACGCGGCCGAGGCATTGGGACGCTGGCGCCTCGACGATTGCACGTTGGTGGTCACGCTCGAGCCGTGCGTCATGTGCGCGGGAGCATTGTTGAACGCCCGCATCGGACATCTGGTGTACGGGGCCGCCGACCTGAAGGGCGGAGCCACGGCCAGCCTGTACAACGTCTGCGCCGACCCCCGTCTGAATCACAATCCGCCGGTCACGCACGGTGTTCTCGCCGCCGAATCGGCCGCTTTGCTCGAGCAGTTCTTTGCCTCTCGCCGATAACCTCGATCAGCGGAAGGGTGCCCGAGCGGCCTAAGGGACACGCCTCGAAAGCGTGCGACGTGCAAGCGTCCGTGGGTTCAAATCCCACCCCTTCCGCCAGAGATAGCGAACAGGGCTAGCGAACGTCAGGCGTTCGCCACGACCGCGCCGGCGGCCAGTCCGCTCAAGACCGCACCCTCCACCTTGGGTCCGGCGAATGCGTCACCGGCGAACACCAGGGTGTCATCGGCGGTGGCGTGGCATGGCTCGGGCCACAACTTCTTCGGAGTCGCGAAGCGCCACTTCTTGTATTCGCTGGCCACGATCGTCGCCCCGCCCAGATACGGAGCTGCCGCTTCGGTGAGCAAGGTCAGTCCGGTCTCGGCGTCGTCGTCCCAATGTTGGGCGCTCCACTCCGGATTGGCGTGGAAGGTCACCGCCGGAATTGGCGAAATACCTTTGGCAACGTTGTCACCGATCCATGAGAAAACCGCGTCCGGATTCTGCAGTCCACCGGGCGCGGGGATCGCCGGTGACGCATCGAGCACGGCGAGCAGCCCGATCGTGCGGTCGTAGTCGGTCAACAACAATTCGTTGGGCAACTCCACACCCGTGGTGACGGTGAGTGAGTAGCTCTGCGGCAACGGACACGTCATCACCACGGCATCGGCGTCGAGTTCCGAACCATCGTCGACGACCACCGTCCATCGAGTGGTCGTCCCCGGTTTCACGGCGAACACCAAGTTGGAGGTGCGCACGTCGAGCCCGTTCGCGAGATGCTTGGTGAGAGCGGTCATGCCGTTGTTCGCCACGTATCGAGGATGACCGTCGTCGCCCGCGAACCCGCGACACCATTCGCGCACCACGCCAACTCGCACCCACTCGTTAACCAACGATTCGAATCGTGGATCGCGAACGGTGAAGAACTGAGCGCCGTGATCGAAGATCGCCACGCGAGCGTCGGGAGCCGTGATGCGTCGCGTGGCCATGCGACCACCCACGCCTCGACCCTTGTCGAGAACCGTGACGTTCCAATCGTGTTCGGCCAACGTGCGCGCGGCCATCAAACCACTCAAACCGGCGCCGACGACGACGGCTCGTCGTGCGGTCATGATGCGTTGGGAACCGCGCGCAAGTGTCGCCCGCTGGCGACCCGACTTTGCTGGCTCTTCCACGCCATCTCGGCACGCGCCAAGAAGTCACCGAGAACGCGATTGAACGTGGTGGCGTGTTCGATCATCAAACCGTGTGCCGCTCCCGACAACACGGTCAATTCGGCGGTGGGAATGCGGTCGGCCAATTCCTCGCTGTCGCCGCGAGGGGTGAGAATGTCCTGATTACCGACGATCACCGCCGTCGGTGCGGTGATCTGGCCGAGCAACGTGCTCAAGGTGTCGTCGGCGTCGAGAATGGCTTGCACTTGGGCATGAAAGCCGTGGGCTTCGCGAGAGGTGGCCACGGGTCCGAGCCAACTGAACGCCGGCCACAATCGACGCAACGAACGCGGCCCGATCACCCATCGCGCCGCCTGCATGGTCATCTCCGACATTCCCTTTTCCAGAGCGAGATCGGCCCACGACGACAACAGATCGCGACGCCATTGGTGGTTGCTGCATGACGTGCACACCAACGACAACGATCGCACGCGATCCGCGTGAAGAATTCCGACCAACTGCGAAATGGCGCCGCCCATCGACGCCCCCACCACGTGGGCGTTTTCGATTCCGGCGTGATCGAGCACGGCCATCGCGTCATCGGCCATCTGGGCCAAGTTGTACGGGCCGAGCGGTTTGTCGCTTCGTCCGGCACCGCGGTTGTCGTGAGCGATCACGCGATAACGAGTGGCCAGAACGAATCGTTGCAAGTCCCACAGATGCTTGTCGGCTCCGAGACCTTGGATCATCAACACCGGTGGCGCACTGCGACGACCGATCACCTCATAGTGCAAGCGCACTCCATCGCTGGCGGTGGCCCAACTCATGACGCCTGCTCCCATGCTTGTTTCGGTGGCACGCGCACCACGCCTTCCCACGAGAACAGCGAGTCGATCACGTCGATCGTGCCGATGTCCGGTGTCCAGCCCAACAATTCCCGACAACGATCGCTGGTGGCGCGACGTCCGTTGTGCAACACCTCCATCACGTGTTCGGGAACCGGCGCTCCGAACAGATGCGCGATTCGACGAGTGATCGTCCACTCCGGCCCGAACAGCGGCAAGGGAACATGACGGCTGCGTCGCACGGCGGCGAAGCCACTGATCTCGCCGTCGGCCACCACGTTGATGGGTTGACCGATGGTGCGTTGGGCGGCCAAAACGAATGCGCGTGCCGCGTCGGATTCGTGCAACACCGAGAAGAGCGGTGGCTTCAACATGTTGAACGGCACGAATGGCAACCGCAACAATCGACCGAGCGGACTCGGAATGTGCGGACCGATGACCGGCGCCAATCGAAGAGCGGTGACGTCGGCGTTGGTGGAGCTGAACGCATCTCCGGCCGAACGCTCGACTTGCACCAACATGCGCCCATATTGCGACGTCGGTGCCGTGGGTGCGGACTCGTCGGGAACGTCGGCCCGATGTCCTCCGCGTCCGTACACCTCGATGCCCGATCGCAACACGACGTGTTGCAGCGACGGACACTCTCGCGTCGCGGAGAAAATGGAATGGGCCGCTTCGCGGGTGTAGCGCTCGGCCAAGGAGGGATTCACGCGAGCATCGGGTTCCCACACCGCCAAGTGAACGAGCACGTGAGGGTCGAGATCCTCGATGACGGCTTGGGTGCGCGCGGTGTCGCTCGGTTCGATGAGGTGGAACGACGATCGCGACAGTCGGCGTCGTGGCGGATCGGCATCGATGCCACAGATCTGCCCGACCCAGGACTCCTTTTCCAACTCGGCCGCCACCAGCGACCCCAATTGGCCGCCCATGCCGGTCACCAGCACACGCCGGCCCTGGTGATCAGTCATCGATCAGCGCAATTCGTGGGCGCGCAGGATCAGGGCGCGCGCGGAAGGATCCAGTTGGTGACCGGCCAAGCGTTCGCCAATGGCGATCGCTTCGGTGGGGTCCTCGACCAGACCGTGCCAACGGGCAAAGGCGGCCATGGCGCCCATGATGCGGTCACCCACCTCGTCGCCGTGCACGAGAACTTTCACGTTGCTCGTGAGCAGGCGCCGAAGTTCGATGAACAGCCCCTTGGCCCATTCGTCCACGTTGTCCTGATCGAACGGGCGGTGCTGGTGGATGACCCCCAGTTCGTCGTAGTTGTGCAAGTTGTGGGGGGCGGCGATGATGCTGACGACGCATCCGAAGTGATTTTCGCGGATCCAGATGATCTCTTCTTGACGTCGCACACGACGGTGGTTGTCGCCGTAACCGCCCGGTCGTTCACAGACGGCGAGACGGTCTTTCAGGATCCAGGTGAAGTTCCGAGGGGTGATCCCCAGGGCCCACTTTCCTCGTAGCTTCGGCGGCACGCCCGAACATTAGCCCTGTTCAGGGGCAGGGGTGATCGAGATCCGCTGATTTGTCCGTTGCACCCGAGCCCCACCGGGCAGTTCGCACGCCACGGCGTCACCCCGGGCCACCGACAGCACCCGTTCCACGCTGGCGGCGTCGGGTGGGTGATGATCGGCGAGCCAGCGGCGCACCGCCCGCCGAGCCAGAACCACCGGAGCGGCGGCCACCGCCTTGGCGTCGGTGGGGTCGATCTCGCGGGCCAAGGAGTCCAGAAAGTCGGCATCGTCGGCCAAGAGCGCCGCCTGTCGCACGAGAACCGCGGTCAGGTCCCGGCCGGCAACGTCGTGAAGGAGGGGGAGCACCGTGTGGCGGATGCGGTTGCGCAACAAACTTTCATCGTCGTTGCTCGGATCGTGGAACGGCGTCCAGCCCATGACCGCACACACGGATTCGGTGTCGGAACGACGCAAGGCCAAGAGCGGATGCCCCACCGATCCGCTCGGACCACCGACGTCGCGCATGCCGCTCAGACCATCGAGACCGGCCCCGCGCAGCAAATTCACGAGCACGGTCTCGGCTTGATCGTCGGCGGTGTGTCCGGTCAACACGTCACTGGGAAGCAGTGCGTATCGCGCGGCGCGCGCGCGGGCTTCCA
>RHCK01000480.1 GCA_010030605.1 Acidimicrobiia bacterium | reverse complement strand
GCACCGTGAGCATGGGTCTCGGTGCCATCGTCGTGGCGTGCGCTCGAGCGGCGCGAAGTGGCGCATCTTTGGACGCCGTCGAATCCATGGCTCGCGACCTTTCTTCGCGCTGCAAGGTCTGGGGGGCGCTCGACACCCTCGAGAACCTCAAAAAGGGTGGTCGAATCGGTGGTGCCAAGGCCATGTTGGCCTCCGTTCTCTCGATCAAACCCATCATCGAAGTGCGTGACGGCATCGTGCAGGAAGGTGGCAAACAACGCACCCGAGCCAAAGCGATCGCTTTCGTCGTGGACAAAGTTCGCGAAGCGGTCGCTGGCCGTGGCATCAGTCAATTGAGCGTGCTGCACGCCGACTGCAGCGACGTCGATTCGTTTCTCGCCCAACTCCGCGAGGTGTACGACGGCGAAATTCTCGTCGGTGAAATCGGAGCGGTCGTTGGTGCCCATGCCGGTCGCGGAACGATCGGCGTCGCGTTCTTCGAGAACTGAGTCATCGAAAGTCGGCGCACGACATTCCCCCAGCGCCCGTACAACGAGAACTAGCGTCGTTGTTCGACCATGTCTGATTCGTCGAACTCCTCCACGCCACGAGCGAACATGGTCATCGCCGGGCGCTACCGCCTCGACGAACATCGCGCCCACGGCGGTATGGCCGACGTCTGGCGGGCCACGGACCTGTCGTTGAACCGCACGGTGGCCGTGAAATTGTTGAAGCCGCACCTCGCCACCGAAGGCACGGTGGCCGAGCGATTCCGTCGCGAGGCATTGGTGGCCGCGGGTCTGAACGATCCGCATGTCGTCACCGTGCACGACGCCGTCGAAGACAACGGTCGTCAAGCGGTGATCATGGAGTTCGTCGACGGAAAATCATTGCGCGAGACGTTGGACAAGCAGGGTGCACTCAGTCTCTCGCTCACCGTTCGCATTGGTATCGGGGTCTGCGCCGCCCTCGATGCCGCGCATCGTGCCGGCATCATCCATCGCGACGTGAAACCCGGCAACATTCTCATCACCAAAGATGGTCGCGTGATGTTGACGGACTTCGGCATCGCCAAGGCCCTCACCAGCGACCAGGACCTCACGAACGAGAACATCATGATGGGCACGGCGAAGTACCTCTCGCCGGAGCAGGTTCTTGGTGACGAACTCGGCCCGGCCGCCGACATCTACTCACTCGGCCTCGTGATGTACGAGTGCCTGG
>RHCK01000479.1 GCA_010030605.1 Acidimicrobiia bacterium | reverse complement strand
GAGCAGGTTCACCACGGCGAACGCGGTCCACGTGGGAACGAGGGCCTGACCCTTCTTCCACACGTAACCACGGTCCTGCACGGTCTGGATGATCGAAGCCCATGTGGACGGTCGACCGATGCCCAGTTCCTCGAGCTTCTTCACGATGCTGGCCTCGGTGTAACGAGCCGGGGGAGTGGTCTCGTGACCGTTGGGGTCGATCGACTTCACCGGGACGAGGTCGCCCACCTTCAATGCCGGCAGCAGAGCCTCGGTCTCCTCGCCGTCGGTGGCGTCCTCCTCGCGGGCTTCCTCGTAGGCCTTGCGGTGTCCGGGGAAGGTGATGGTGGTTCCGCTGGCGGCGAACTCGCAATCGTTCGCGGTGTCGCTCGTGCCAGCGACCGCGGTGGCGCCGAGGCGAATGGACACGGTCACGCCGGTGGAGTCGACCATCTGTGACGCCATCGTGCGTTGCCACACCAAGCGGTACAGAGCCAGATCCGGTCCGGACAATTCCTTGGCCACCGAATCGGGCGAGCGCAACGGCAAGGTGGGTCGAATCGCTTCGTGAGCTTCCTGGGCGTTCTTCACCTTGTTGGCGTAGCGGCGAGCGGTTCCGGGCAGGAACTCATCCCCGAAATCGCGGCGAATCTGCCCGCGCACGGCATCGAGGGCCTCGTCGGCCAAGGTGACCGAGTCGGTACGCATATATGTAATGAATCCCCGCTCGTACAGACCCTGCGCGGTGCGCATCACCTGCTGGGCCGACATGCGCAGTTTGCGCCCGCCCTCTTGTTGCAACGTGCTGGTCATGAAAGGCGCCTTGGGCGACGAGCGATACGGCTTGTCCTCCACCGAACGCACGGTCACCGGAGCATCGGCCAAGCGGGCCACCAAGCTCATGGCCGCCGCCTCGCCCAGAACCACCACTCCGTCCTTCACGCGTCCGGTGCTGTCGAAGTCCTTGCCGGTGGCCACGCGCCGACCGTCGATTTCCAACAAGGCCGCCGTGAACGATGGGGACGTGGCCGAGACCAGATCGAGTCCCCAATAGCCAGCGGTCACGAAGGCGATGCGTTCGCGTTCGCGCTCCACGATGAGACGCACGGTGGGGCTCTGCACACGACCGGCCGACAATCCCCGATTCACTTTCCTCCACAACACGGGTGACACTTCGTAGCCGAACAGGCGGTCGAGAATTCGTCGAGTTTCAGCGGCATC
>RHCK01000478.1 GCA_010030605.1 Acidimicrobiia bacterium | reverse complement strand
GACGCAACGCGGTGAGCGAGATGCTGGACGGCACCAGCACGCACAACAGGCAGCCAGCCCATGTCAGCCACGCCGCGCACAGCATCACCGCGCGAGCGGTGTCGGACCATGAATCCATTGCCCCGTCGATGAGCGGGGCAACGGCGCCCGATGCCACCACCGCCACCCGCATGGCCCACACCACGACGGTGGAGCGCGTATCGCTGCGAGGGTCGGCCATGCACACAAGCGTTACCGATGACGCGAGTTCGCGAGCAATCGGACGATCACGGGATGTTCGTCCGATCGCTCGATTGTTGCTCGACCGAGGTCGCCTGCTACGAAAGTGTCGGGGAACGATGATGATCACGGCGACGACTTATCTCACCGGTGGCGTGTCCACGGCGATCGGCAGTTTGCCCCACCGCGACGCCCGCGCGGCCGCCGAATTCGCCGTGGCGTGCAGTCCCGAGTTGCCGTCCATTCCTTCGTTGCCGAAGCGGTCGCCGGCCGAGTTGATGATCGCCCAAGCGGTGGTGGGTATTCGGGGCATCAGCCTCGGCCAATACGGCTCCTTGGTCGTGGATCCGTCGCAGATCGACCCGTTCGCGCCGGTGGTGACCGATCTGCAACACGATGCTTTCGTCGGATTGCGCGCGTTCCTCGATGTGGTGGCGGGTCGCACCGCGCCGATGAAGTGGCAGTTCACGGGCCCGGTGACTTTGGGACTGTCGCTCGTTCGCGCCGGGGTGCCGGTGCATCTCGCGTTCGACGTGGCGGTGCGCGCCGTTCGTTCGCACGTGCGCAACATTCACGAGCACATCGCCACGGTGTTGCCCGACTCTCCGCAGGTGGTCTTCATCGACGAACCGATGGTGGGCGACATCATGGATGAGTCGTTCCCCATCGCTCCCGACACCGCGATCGATCTGATGTCCGGAGCCATGGCCGCGCTCGAACGCGACTGTCTGGTGGGGTTGCACAGTTGCGCCAACATCGATGTCGCACCGTTGTTGGCCGCCGGTCCGGCGGTGTTGAGCGTTCCCGTTTCCGACACGTTGTCCGAGTGCGGTCCGGCGCTGGCGGGCTTCCTCGACAAGGGTGGCATCGTCGCGTGGGGAGTGGTGGCGACCGACGGTCCCATGATGAACACCGCCGAACGTTCGTGGAAGAAACTGTCGAGTTTGTGGTGTGGTTTGGTGCAGAACGGTTGTGACGCTTT
>RHCK01000477.1 GCA_010030605.1 Acidimicrobiia bacterium | reverse complement strand
TACGACTGGAGATCCCAGCCGATGTTGGCGAGCGTCATCGGGTTGCGGGCGAACGCGACCGCGATCGACGTGCCGAGCTCGAGGTGCTCGGTGTGTTCAGCAGCGAGCGTGAGCGGGAGGAATGGGTCGTGTGCGGTTTCTACGGTCCAGCCACCCGAATAGCCGAGCCGCTCGAGTTCTTTGGCGCTGGCAGCCGTGCTCCGCAGATGGGCGGAGATGCCGCCATCGATTTTCATATGCTCGTGGCGACGCTCGCTGCGAAATTGACGTATCCGCGCTCGGCGACCGATACGCGCTTTCGTGGAAGCTTGGCCATCGTGACGAAGTCCTCGGTGATTTTCGATGCAGCATCCAAGAGATCGGGGAGAACCTCGTCTCGCAACTTGGCTTCAGAGATCTCTGAACTGTGGACGACGATTCCGATCGCGGCGACCATGGTTTCTGTCGCGTCGTAGATCGGAGCAGCGAGCGCGCGATAGCCGAGGGACATCGTCTGACTGGTCATCGCCCAGCCCTGCTTTCTGATCTTGAGAATTTCCGCCTTCAGCTCGTCAACGGGAAGTGTGATCATCGGTTCGACTTGCGAAAGTGACGGAGTGGCGAGGCGACGATCGAGTTCCTCGTCGCTCAACCCCGAGAGCAGCACGCGGCCCGGTGATGTCGAGTGTGCCGGCAGGCGTTGGCCGAGTGAGACGTGGTAGGCAACGACCTTCGGCACTTCGATTCGACCGACGTACACGATGTCCGACTCGACGAGTTCGGTGATCGAGATCGCTTGGTCGATCTTGGCGGCGAGTTTCTCTAGGTGAGCCCGAGCGGCGCCATAGAAGCCGCGGGTAGCGATGTACCCGAAGCCGAGGTCGAGGACCTTCGGGCTCAGGTAGTACCCATTGTCCGTCTGGATGACGTAGCCAAGGTGTTCGAGGGTATGCAAGATGCGGTGCACCGTAGGGCGAGCCAGATCGAGCTCGGCGGCCAAGTCGCTCACGGTGCGAATTGGTTTGAATTCATTGAATGCGCGAATGACGTCGAGGCCACGCGCGAGTGCCTCGACGAACTGCTTGTTGTCGCTCCGGTGCGGCATCTTTCCCCCACGTACTGACTTGAACTTCCTCTGCCCACACCGTAGCAAGGGGGGTCGCGCGCTTATGAGTCGGTGTTGTGCTCGCGGAGGAACTGTTCGAGTTCGGCCGCGATCTCC
>RHCK01000476.1 GCA_010030605.1 Acidimicrobiia bacterium | reverse complement strand
GGCGTCGATCGCGACACGGTGATGGCTGCCATCGATCGGGCACTCCCCGATGGGCTCGAGGTGATCACGGGAGAGCAATCCGCCCAAGAGACGGCCGGCGCGATCAACGACATCATCGACATCTTTGGCAACATTCTTCTCGGCTTCGCCGCCGTGTCGTTGTTCGTGAGTGCCTTCCTCATCTTCAACACCTTCGCCATCATCGTCAGCCAACGTCTGCGTGAACTCGCACTTCTCCGTGCCGTCGGCGCCAGCACTCGGCAGATTCGCACCATGATCATCGGCGAGGCATTGGTGGTCTCGATCGTGGCCACGTTGGTCGGCATCATCGCCGGCATGGGAGTGGCCAAAGGCATCGTGGCCATCTTCAACGCCGCCGGCGCGGCTTTCCCCTCGGCCGCACTCATCGTGTCCACCCGAACGATCATCGCCAGCGCGATCGTCGGGGTCGGAGTCACCGTGTCCGCCGCCATCGTTCCGGCACTCCGCGCCTCGCGCATTCCTCCCGTGGCCGCCATGCGCCCGGAATTGGGTTTCAATGCGTTGCAAAAGAACAAGCGTCTCGTCGTCGGATCGATCACGACCGGACTCGGCTTGATTCTGTTCAGCGTCGGCGTGTTCGCTCAGCCGGGCGGAACGTCGGGAACTCTCGGTCTGTCGGCGATCGGCGCGGTGTTGCTCTTCCTCGGAGTCGCCAGTTTGTCCACCACCGTCGCCGCACCGGCCAGTCGCATCATCAGTCGAGTGCTTCCGCTTCCCTTCCGGCCGATGACCCGCTCGGTCCCTGGCCGCCTCGGCAGTCGCAACGCCCAACGCACACCACGCCGAACCGCATCCACTGCTTCGGCGTTGATGATCGGCCTCGCTCTCGTCAGCACCGTGTCAGTGGTGGCTTCGTCATTTCAAGCCTCGTTCAAACAGCAACTACAAGGGTCCGTCACCGCGGACTTCTTCGTGTCGAACGGTCCCGGCGACTTCCAGGGTCTGCCGGTGGCGTTCTCCGAACGATTGTCGGAACTTCCCGAACTGTCGGCGGTCAGTCCGTTCCGCGCCGCCACCGCGCAAGTCAATGGTGACACCAAACAATTGGGAGCGGTCAAAGGAGCGGCCTTCGGGCAATTGGTCGACATCGACCTGCAGTCCGGATCGATCGAGTCACTCGACGAGGGCAAGATCCTTCTCCATCGTGATCCCGCCAAGGACTACGGA
>RHCK01000475.1 GCA_010030605.1 Acidimicrobiia bacterium | reverse complement strand
TCGATCAGATCTCCGTTGCCGAGCCGGAACGCGAGCGGTTGACCACGCTCGAGGCTGCGGTGTTCACGATGAGGGTGATGATGAAGAGCGCCAGACCGGCGGCCATCAACGCGCTGATTCCGGTCTCGGTTGATTCCGAGAACTTCAATGCGATCAGCGCCGCGATGCTGTTCGATCCTTGCTCGAGAATGGACCACTTGGAGTCGAACGACGGTGAAATGATGAGAGTCACAGCAATGGTTTCACCCAGGGCCCGACCGAGGCCGAGCATCGAACCGCCGATGATTCCTCCGCGACCGAAGGGAAGCACGACGTCGCGCACGACACCCCAGCGGGTTCCCCCGAGGGCCATCGCACCCTCGCGTTCGCCCGGTGGTGCTTGTCCGAACACTTCGCGCATCACCGAGGTGCAGATGGGGATGACCATCAACGAGACGATCACGCCGGCCACGAAGGTGGACGACGGAAAAACACCGAGCGAGGTTCCGAAGTCTTCGTTCACATGGAAGAACGGAATGAATCCAAGATTGTCGGCCAACCACTTGGACAGGGTGATGAGTCGCGGCTGCAGGTAGAAAAGTCCCCAGAGTCCGTAGATCAAGCTCGGCACCGCGGCCAACAAGTCGATGGTGGCGGTGAGGAAACGGCGTAGACGGCGCGGTGCGTACTCCGTGATGAACAGCGCCGTCGCCACCGAGATCGGCACCGCGAGGAACAGAGCGACCAAGGCGATCGAGATCGTGTAGGGGAGCACGGCCGCGATTCCGAACGCACCACCCATGTCCGGCGCCCACTGGCTCTCGGTGATGAAGCCCCATCCGGAAATCCGCAAGGCATCGATACCGCGATACAACAGGAACCCACCGATGAGAGCCATCAGCGCGAAGACGATGGACCCCGAGGTGGTGGCAACGGCGCGATACGCACGGTCGACTTTGCTTCGACGCACGACCGGGGTCACGCGCTCGTCGACGCCGGAAACCGACTCGTCCACCCAGCTCGTCTTCATCAGGACGAAGCCTTGATGTGTCACCTGTCGAGCGTCTGACGGGAAAGTGAACGGAATCTGAACTTCGTGCCAAGTCATTCCGACGCCTCTTCCACCGGTGGTGGACGGGTCCTAGTTTCCGATCGTCGGCGAAATCGATCGTCTTTTTCGGCCGACAGGACCAAATCGTCGTGCCCGAGTCATCCACCTCCTCCCCACGCATCGCC
>RHCK01000474.1 GCA_010030605.1 Acidimicrobiia bacterium | reverse complement strand
GACTGGCCGAACGCATCCCCTTGATGGTCATCTCGTCGGTGTGCTCGATGTCGGCCGCGAAGCGCATCAACTCGCGCACCTCATCGGGGTCGGCCCCGACACCGATCAACTTGTCGGCCGCTCGGTGTGCGAGGCGGCGAGCTTCGTCGAACCGATTGTTGCGGGCCGCTTCGATGGCGCGTCGACGATCATCGGCCGCCTCGAGACGAACGATGTGCTCGACCACATCGGGGTCGGGTCCGGGGCGCTCGGTCTCGAACGACACGGAGTTCACGGTGATCGGGATGGTGAGCTCGTGGAGTGACACGGCTCCGACTGTCGATGCCCAGCGAACCACCAACTCGGCGATGAGCACTTCGTCGGTGGTGCTCACCGGTCGCAAAGCGAATCGCAGTGCGAGGCGCCGAACTTCGTCACCGTATGCGTCCCCGATGTTGATGACCCGAGCCGTTTCGTTGCCAGGCACCGACGCGCTGTCGAATTCATTGAGGCATTCGAACGCTGCGGTGGCCACGGTGGGGCGAACCTCGACCGACAGGTTCTGGGCCACCACCGAAGCGAGACCGGCGAACTCGGCGGTGAAGACGTTCAGCGCCTGATCGGGTCCGGCGCACCAATAGTCGTTGCCCTGTCCGGCGTCGGCCAACGCTGCGATGAGGTTCTCGTCGTGACCGTCGGCGAACCCGATGATCGACGTGGTCACCCCGTGATCGGTTGCACCGCGAACCATCGTGCACAGGGCATCGGGCTCGGTGACGCCGGCATTGGCGTGACCATCGGTGAGCACGACCACGCGTGCGATGGCCTCGGCTCGCTTGGTGCTCGTGAGAATCTCGACGCCCTTCAACCAGCCCGCCGACAAATTGGTGGAACCACCGCTGTGAATGGCTCGTATGCGAGCCGCGACGGCACTGGCGTCGTGGTGCTCGAGGGGCAACACGGTGTCGACCGCGGTGTCGAAGGTGACCACAGCGATGCGGTCGTTCGCTCCGGCGACTCGCAACAGTTCCAGGACCGCCTTGCGCACCGAATCCAGGGGCCGTCCCTCCATTGATCCCGAACGGTCGATGACGAGGGCGATGTCGAGCGGCGGTCGCTCGAGAGCGGGTGCCGGGGGAGCGGTGAGCTCCAAGATGGCGTGGACGGTCTCGTCCTGACGGGCGAGGATGATCGAGTGATCGAGTCTGAGGTTGGGCTTCATGATGTCTCCTTGGT
>RHCK01000473.1 GCA_010030605.1 Acidimicrobiia bacterium | reverse complement strand
CGACGACGGGTGGAGTTTGGTGATCTACCCCGAAGGTGGCCGCTCGCCCGATGGATGGGGACAAGATTTCAAGGGGGGCGCCGCCTACCTCTCCGCGCGCACGGGAGCCGCGGTCGTGCCGGTGTTCATCGACGGCACGGGTTCGATCTTCGGCAAGGGGATGAAACGGCCCAAGCGCGGCACCACCAAGGTGGTGTTCGGTCGACCGATGCGAGCCGACGAGAGCGAGAACACCCGACGTTTCTCCGCTCGTATCGAACACGCGGTCACCACGTTGGGCGACGAGTCCCTCACCGACTTCTGGAGTTCGCGTCAGCGGTCGGCCCGTCAGCAAAGTCCGAAGTTGACCGGACCCGAATACACCGGATGGCGCCGTCAATGGGCGTTGTCCGAACGTCGTTCACTCGGTGACGCGGGTGTGCGTCGACGCCAAAAGCGGCGTTGGCCCAACCTCGGCGACTGATTGCCCCGACCGGCGTCAGGGCATCGACGTCTCAGGGCTTGGGATCCTTGGTGGGCGGCGGAACGTTGATCTCGTCGCCCGGCAGAATCACCACGGACGCGTCCACCCAACCATTGGCGGCCATCAACGCCGATGCCTCGACGCCCAACTTGTCGGCGATGCGCGAGATGCAACAGTCGCCTTCGACCACCGTGTACTTCGATGCCGACGGCCAACTTGGACGATCGCTTCACGAACACGCCTGACAATCTAGATCGCCACACCCCACCGAAGGTGGCAGGCACCACCACTCGCGACGATCGAACCGTCACACCAGCGGTCGAGCCGTCGGCGGAATCGGCGCGGGAAGAGTGGTCTCCCCCATCAAACGTTCGTCGACCCCGGCCGCGCACGCACGCCCCTCGGCGATGGCCCACACGATCAAGCTCTGACCGCGTCCCATGTCACCGGCCACGAAAACTCCGGGGACATTGGACATGTATCGCTCGTCGCGCTTCAGATTGCCGCGTTCGTCGAACTCGACTCCCAACTTGTCCAACCATCCGCCCTTCTCCGGACCCACGAAGCCCATCGCGAGGAACACGAAGTCGGCGGGAATCTCACGATCGGTCCCTTCCACCTTCACGAATCGGCCGTCCTTCATCTCGACCTCGTGCAGGAGAAGTGCCTTCACCCGACCGTGACCGTCGTCGACGAATCGTTCGGTGTTCACGCTGTAGAGACGCTCGCCTCCCTCTTCGTGAGCGGAAGTCACCTTGTAGACCAT
>RHCK01000472.1 GCA_010030605.1 Acidimicrobiia bacterium | reverse complement strand
CGGATGCGGGATGACGATCGAAGGTGACGACGACGCTTGCGCAACCGAGCTCCAGGGCCCTCTCGCGCACCTGGGCGATCACTGCACGGTGGCCGAGATGCACCCCGTCGTAGGCGCCAATGGTGATGACGCTGCGGCGATCGTCGTGTCGTGGGGCTCCGCGCTGCGCGTCACCGATGATCTGCACGGCGCTTCACGCTATCGGTTCGGCAAACACGACGCCCGGCTTGGCCACGTCTCCACCGTGTTCGTACACCGCAACGAGACGCTCGTGTTCATCAGAAACCGCCCACGGACCATCACCGTCGAAGAGCGGCAATGATCGACCGTTGCGGATCATCTGCACGACCGACTCATCGACGACGACGGAGGTCATCCCGCGCAGTGCGTCACGCGACGGACCGAGGACTGCGGTCTCGAGCTCCTGGGCGTCTTGGAGACCGAATGGGCCGATCGAGGTGCGGCGAAGGTTTCGCAGATGCGCGCCCCCGCCGAGCGCGGTACCGATGTCTGCGGCAAGGGTGCGGATGTAGGTGCCCGACGAGCAACTCACGTCGATGGTGAACACGTGTGACTCGTTCGTCGGTGCCACCGTGAGTGAATGGATCGTGATCCGTCGCGCCTTGCGCTCGACTTCGATCCCCTCACGGGCGAGCTCGTGCAGGCGTTTGCCATCGACCTTCAGCGCCGAGACCATCGGGGGAATCTGTTCGATCTCGCCGACGAATTGCGATGCGACAGTAATGACGTCGGCGAGCGTGACCGTGGACATGTCGAACGTTTTCGTCACTTCGCCGGAATCATCGAGCGTTGTCGTCGTGGAGCCAAGCACGACTTCGCCGACGTACGACTTGGACATCCCCGAGAGGTAACTCATCAAACGAGTGACATAACCGACACCGACGAGGAGCACACCCGTCGCATCTGGGTCGAGCGTGCCGGCGTGACCGACGCGCTTTTCATTGAATCGTTTGCGCAACTTTGCCACTACGTCGTGACTCGTCATGCCAGCCGGCTTGTCGATGACGACGAAGCCGTTCATGGTCGGCGGTCGACGCTTGGCCATCGAGAGTTGCGACTACTCGTCGTCGCGGCGACGGCTGTGCATCGGATCGTTGCGCAACACCTCGTCGATGCGCTCGGCGGCGCGGATCGCATCGTCGGCACGGAACTCGAGCACCGGCGTTCGGCGGGCCTTGATTTGGGTGGCGATCGCATGCTGGAGGTGC
>RHCK01000471.1 GCA_010030605.1 Acidimicrobiia bacterium | reverse complement strand
TCTCGAAATCGGGAATGGTCGTAGCACGAGCGCTCATCGCCTGATGGACGGGGGTTCGATTCCCCCCAGCTCCACCATGAGGTGTTGGCGGGTATTGCCGCCAACACTTGGCGACTTCCCGCAACTTTCGAACGGGCCATTATCTGCGTGAATGCTGGTTGAGGAACGACCAGATTGCACGGCTTGCATCGAAGTCCGTGTACGGCTCGCCAACCAGCGCCGCCGCTCCAGCGGTCGCCGCTTGATGGCCCATCCACGCGTGGCTCGCGCCCGCGACCGTCACCAACTCGACACTCGATCCCTCTTCGCAGCCCGACCACACGAAGTTCTCGACATCCTCGTTGGACGTCATCGTGCGGACGATCGGATCGGCGATGCAGTCGAACTTCATCGACATCTCCCTCACCGCGTCCCGACCGGATCTGAACTCGACACCCGCGACGCCGGTTCCACGACCACCGTCGATCGGATGGTTGGTGTCGGCCAGGCCGTGAATGTGCAGGACGGACACCGGCTGCATCGGCCGACAATCATCGATCCCGAGGCTGCCCGCCTGCACGCCGATCGCCACGATTCGATCCGACAATTCGCAGGCCAACCGATAGGCCATGATCGCCCCATTGGAATGTCCCGCCGCGAACACCCGGCTGGAGTCGATGTCGAACCGCGCGGTCAAGAGATCCAGCAGGAAGCGCACGTATTCCACGTCGTCGACGTTTCGATCAGCGGCCGGACCGCAGCAGTATCCGCCATTCCACGTCTGCAGTCCGGGACGCTCGGGGATCGCGCGGATCCCGTCGGGGTACACCACCAGAAAGTCGTTCGCTTCGGCGAGTTCGTCGAAACCGGAGTTCGCCGCGAACTGATCCGATGAGCCCAATCCGCCATGAAGTGCCACGAGTAGCGGAATGTTCTCGCTCCCATCCGCGACCCCCGATGGAACGTAGAGCCGAAAATGGCGTCGTCGGCCGTCGGGTGTCGTCACCCACTCGTCGGTGACCGTTCCGATGGCCACCGTGGCCGGCTTTGCGTTGTCGTACGGGTCGTATTCCAAGGACGGCACGGTCGTCGAAGGGGACGTTGAAGTCGCTGAAAAATCCGACAGCGCGAGCGATGTCGACGTCGAGCCGATAGCAACCGACGAATCATCACTCGGTCCGTCGGATGTCGAGCAACTCGACATGGCGCCGAGCAGACCCAGTGACAGGGCCACAACGAGTCCGGCCCGA
>RHCK01000048.1 GCA_010030605.1 Acidimicrobiia bacterium | reverse complement strand
GAACGTTCGTCTGCAGTACCGGTACCTCGACATCCGTCGCGAGCGCATGCAACGCAACATTCGCACCCGCGCCAAGGTCAACTCGGCCGTTCGAGCGGCGATGGAACGCCAAGGCTTCGTCGAGGTGGAGACTCCGATGTTGGTGCCGTCCACACCCGAAGGAGCGCGCGAGTTCCTCGTTCCGTCGCGCAAAGAGCCCGGCTCGTTCTACGCACTGCCGCAGAGCCCGCAGTTGTTCAAGCAACTTCTGATGGTCGCCGGAATCGACCGCTACTACCAGATCGCACGTTGCCTGCGCGACGAGGATCTGCGAGCCGATCGTCAGTACGAGTTCATGCAGCTCGACGCCGAGATGAGCTTCGTGTCGCAGGACGACGTGCTGGCCGCCATCAGCGAGGCGGTGCTATCGGCCGCCGAGGCCGTCACCGGCATCCGCCCGGACCCCATCGAACGCATCACATGGCACGAAGCCATGGACCGCTACGGCGTCGACAAGCCCGACCTTCGATTCGCGATGGAGTTGCACGAACTCACCCCCATCTTCTCGTCGACCGAATTCAAGGCGTTCGCCGGCGCCGGCAGCATCAAGGGCATCAAGGCATCTGGTCGCGCCGAGGAGTTCGGTCGCAACAAGCTCGACCAATTGACCGACAAAGCCAAGAAGATGGGGGCCAAGGGCCTGGTGTGGTTGAAAAAGACCGCCGATGGTTACGACTCACCCGTGGCGAAGTTCCTGTCGGACAGCGAACAGAGTGCTCTCACGTCCACTTTCGACGCGCAGACCGGGGACCTGATTCTGATCGTCGCCGACGAATGGATGACGACGTGCGAGGTGCTCGGTCAGCTGCGCAACGACCTCGGACGTCCGCCGGTGCACCAAGGCCCGTACCGCTACGTGTGGGTCGTCGAGTTTCCGCTGTTCGTCGGCGTCGACAAGGAGACCGGTCGTCCCAAGCCCGGACACCATCCGTTCTGCCGTCCGCATCCCGACGACCTCGACAAGTTCGAGACCGATCCCATGTCGGTTCGCGCTCTCGCGTACGACCTCGTTCTGAACGGTTGGGAACTCGGCTCGGGAAGCATTCGTATCCACGAACCGGACATGCAGCGCAAGGTGTTCACCGCGCTCGGCATCAGCGAGGAGGAAGCGAATCGCAAGTTCGGTTTCTTCCTGAAGCCGTTCACGTACGGCGCACCCCCTCACGGCGGCTTCGCCTTCGGTCTCGATCGTTTGGTGGCCATCCTGGCGGGTGAAGAGAACATCCGCGAGGTGATCGCCTTCCCGAAGACCCAGAGTGGACAGGATCCGATGACCAACGCCCCGACGCGCGCCGAGGCCAAACAACTCGACGAGTTGGGAATTCGCACTCTTCCGCCGAAGACCTGAGCGGTTCCGATCATGGCCAGTCAACAGTTCCGAGCGGGAGTCGCCGTGATCGTGCGACGCGAGAACGGCGACATCATGGCCTTCGAACGCAAGGACACCCCCGGTGCTTGGCAAGTTCCGCAGGGCGGTCTCGACGTGGGCGAGGAACCGGTCGAGGCCGCATGGCGCGAGTTGCGTGAGGAGACCGGTCTCGGCCCCGACGAGGTTCGTCTCGTGCTCGAACTTCCCGACTGGATCGCCTACGAGTGGCCCCTCGACATTCGTCTGCGCACCCACGATGGCGAGAAACGGCGCGGTCAGATTCAGAAGTGGTTCCTCTTCGGCGTGCTACACGATGACGTCACGCCTCGCCCGGACGATCACGAATTCGTGGCGTGGCGCTGGATCGATCCGCATCATCTCGTGGCCCACGTGGTCGAGTTCCGTCGAGCGGCGTACGCCCGCGCGTTTTCGCGGATCCTGCCATGAGCGACCTCTTCAGCGCCGCCGCCGAGGAACGCTTGCGCGAACAAGCACCGCTCGCCGCTCGCCTGCGACCGTCGAGCATCGACGACGTGGTCGGACAGGAGCACCTGGTCGGACCCGGCAAGCCGTTGCGTCGACTGGTGGAACAGGACAAGTTGAGCAGCGCCATTTTCTGGGGTCCGCCCGGCACCGGGAAAACGACGTTGGCGTTGGCGGTGGCCGGAAGCACCCGACGTCATTTTTCGCAGCTGAGTGCGGTGACCGCGGGAGTGAAGGACGTGCGCGAGGTCATCGACGCCGCCCGTCAGCGTCTCGGAATGCACGGGCAAGGAACGATTCTGTTCCTCGACGAGATTCATCGATTCTCCAAGGCCCAGCAGGACGCGTTACTGCCCGCCGTGGAGGATGGAACGCTCACTCTCATCGGTGCCACGACCGAGAACCCGTTCTTCGAGGTGAACGCCCCTCTGCGATCGCGAAGCACCTTGTTTCGACTCGAACCTCTGTCGGCCGATGCCATCGTGACCTTGATCCGCCGAGGGTTGCAGGCTCTCGGCACGACGGCCGACGACGACGCCATCGACCTGCTCGTCGACCGCGCCGGAGGCGACGGACGTCAGGTGTTGACATCGTTGGAAGTGGCCGCCGCGTTGGCCCATCCGGGATCGGTGAGTCTTGCCCACGCCGAGGCGGCGTTGGGTACGAGCGCACTTCGTTACGGACGAGACGACCATTACGACGTGGTGAGTGCGTTCATCAAGAGCATGCGGGGGAGCGACCCCCAGGCCGCCGTGTACTACCTCGGTCGAATGCTCGAAGCCGGCGATGACGCCCGATTCATCGCACGCCGAATGATCATCTTCGCCAGCGAAGATGTCGGTTTGGCCGATCCCACCGCGCTGCTGATCGCGGTGGCCGCGGCCCAGGCCGTCGAGCATGTCGGCCTCCCCGAAGCACAGTTGAACCTCGCCCAGGCGGCCATTCATCTGGCGACCGCCCCCAAGAGCAATCGGGCCGCCACGGCCATCTGGACGGTGCGTGCGGACATCCGAAACGGCGTGGTGGGGGAGGTCCCGGCCCATCTGCGCGACGGGCATTATCCGGGCGCCGCATCGTTGGGCCATGGCGTCGGGTACCTGTATCCCCACGACGACCCCCGGGGCTGGGTGGAACAGCAGTATCTTCCAGAGGGACTCTCGTCGCGATTGTGGTACGAACCGAGCGATCACGGACGCGAACGAGACATCGCCAAAAGAATGAACGAACGGTCGAACGACCGAAACGAGAACTGAGGAGGACCAGCAGTCATGACCGCCGGAGAACTCGCCATCCTTCTCGCCTGCATCGTTCTGGTCATCGGTTTCGCAGCCTTGGTTGTCGTGTTGTCGCGAGTCCTCGACACCCTGCGCGCGCTTCGCCTCGAACTCACCGATCTGCGCCACGAGACTCGACCACTGTTGGCCGAACTGCGCGCGTCCACCGACGAGGCCCGCGACGCGGTGGAAGAGGCGCGACACGACCTCGATCGATTCGATCGCGTGCTCGGCTCGGCCGAGGCCATTTCCGGTGCGGTCGCCTCCACCGGACGAGTCGCCCGTCTGGCGCTCTCGACTCCGGTGATCAAAGCCACGGCGTTGGCCACCGGGACCAAGCGAGCCGCTCGCCGGTTGCGTCGTCGACAGGCTCGTGCTCTGCGCAACGGAGGCGGCGGACAATTGGTGGTCATGGACGGTGGCGCACCCTCGTCGAAGCGTCGGAGCCGGGCATGATCAAGCGACTGATCTGGTTCGTGTCCGGCATCGTCGCCGGCGTGAGTGGGGTGCTGTTCGCCGGTCGTCGCGTGAAACGCACCATCGGGTCCATGGGCCCCGTGAAGGTCGCCAATCGTGCCGCCGATGCCACTCGTGGTCGCCTGTCGGCCATCGGGGACGCGTTCCGGGACGGACGCCAAGCGATGCGTGACCGAGAGGCCGAGTTGAAGGCCCGGCGCGACGGTCGAATCGACACCCTGGATTCGGGTTCGGCGATCGCCCCGATCGAACCGGGTGATTCGATCCTCGTCGACGGAACGCCGGTCTCTCCCGGACGGGTGATCGTGCTACGACAAGTGGACGAACCGACGCCACGTCGTCATCGCCGCTCCATCCGTCGGCATCGATGAACGGGCACATCGTCGAGGCCCTTCGTGGCGCCATCGGCGCGGACGCGGTGCGCGACACCACGACCGAACTCGCGCTCTTCGGACACGACGCGTCGAACCTGGTGGGTCGCGCCGGCGTCGTGTGCTACCCCCACTCCACCGACCAGGTTCGCGCGATCATCGACATCTGCCGACAGCATTCGGTGCCTTTCGTGGCCCGCGGGTCGGGCACCGGATTGGCGGGCGGTGCGACGCCCATCGACGGTGCGGTGGTGGTGTGCACCACCAAGATGAATCGCATCCTGTCCGTCGATGTCGAATCGGGCTCGGCGTGGGTGGAACCCGGTGTGCTCAATCTCGACCTCACGCGCCACGTGGCCGAATGGGGACTGCACTTCGCTCCCGATCCGAGCAGTCAGCAGAGTTGTTCGATCGGTGGAAACGTGGCCAACAACAGCGGTGGTCCGCATTGCCTCGCCGACGGCGTCACCTCGGCGCACGTTCTGGCGTGCGACGTGGTGCTGAGCGACGGCACCGAGGTGCGTCTCGGGGGCAACGACCCCGAACCCCTCGGGTTCGATCTGCGGGGCGCTTTTGTCGGGAGCGAGGGAATGTTCGGGATCGCCACGGCCGTGTGCGTGCGACTCACGGCCAACCCTCCCGACGTGCGCACCATGTTGCTCGATTTCACCGACGTGCGTTCGGGCACCGACACCGTGAGTGCGATCATCGCCGCCGGCATGGTCCCCGCGGCGCTCGAGATGATGGATCGACTGTGTCTGCAGGCCGTCGAGGCGTACATTCACGCTGGCCTTCCGACCGATGCCGCCGCGGCTTTGCTCGTCGAAGTGTCGGGCCTTCCCGCCGCCGTCGAGGCCGACGCACGCGCCATCGAAGAGATCGGACGCGCCCATGGCGCTCGCACCGTGCGCATCGCGCGCGACGAGGAAGAGCGATCGTTGCTCTGGAAGGGTCGCAAGAACGCTTTCGGAGCCATCGCGCGAATCAAGCCGAACTATTACCTCCATGACACCGTCGTTCCGCGTCGTCATCTCTCGGAGATGCTCGATCGCGTCTATCGAATCGCGTCGGAACAAAATCTGTTGGTTCTCAACGTCTTTCACGCGGGGGATGGAAATCTCCACCCGTTGTTGGTGTTCGACAAACGCGAACCAGGCGTTCTCGAGCGCGTGCACCGCGCCGGAGCCGAGATCGTGAAAGAGAGCGTCGCCCTCGGGGGAGTGCTGTCGGGCGAACATGGCATCGGACTCGAGAAGCGTGACTACATGCCCCTGATGTTCGACGAGAACGATCTGGTGGCCCAGAAGAGAATTCGCGACGCATTCGATCCCCTCGGACTGGCCAATCCCTTCAAGGTCCTACCCAGTCCCGCGGGTTGCGGTGACGCCCACGCCCATGTGGAGGGTCTGTGGGTCTGAGAGAATCCAATCGATCCTTCGCCGAAGAGATCGGTGCCAACGATCCGGTGTGGATCGTTGGTCACGGCACGCGGACGGAACCCCATTCGCACGTGCGCCACGTGCGCGCACCACGGGGCATCCATTCTTTCGAGCCGGACGAGATGACCGTGACGTGCGGCGCGGGCACATCGCTCGCAGAACTGGATGCGGCACTCGCTGGGGCCGGACAGTACGCGAACCTCGGTCAATTGCGACATTCCTCCGGAACCGTCGGGGGAGCCATCGCCATGGCGTGCAATGACCATCTCCGCCTCGGTCGCGGACCGATCCGCGACTCTTTGCTCGAAGTACACCTGGTGGACGGCAACGGCATCCTCGCCAAGGGTGGTGGTCCGACCGTCAAGAACGTCTCCGGCTTCGACCTCTGCCGATTGGTGGTGGGGTCACGGGGTTCCCTCGGGGCGATCGCCGAAGTCACCTTGCGCACGCGACCCATCGCGCGCTCACTGCGCTGGTTCCTCGTGTCCAACGTGGGAACATCCGAACTCGGAGCAATCCGCGCTGGCGTGCACCGTCCATCGTCGTTGCTCTGGGACGGACGTCGAGCATGGTTGTGCCTCGAGGGTCACCCGCACGACATCGCCTCCCAAGTCGAGGCATTGCGCTCTCGCGGCCTCGACGTGACCGATCATCATGGCGACATCGGTCTCGAAGATTTCCAGTACCGATGGTCGATCGATCCCACCGACGTCGTCGCGTGCGTCGAACAGCACCCGGAGTCCTGCATCGCCGAGGTCGGAGTCGGGATCGTTCATCATCGACGGGCACAGCCTCCTCGGATCGTCGACCCCGGGACACGAGCCATTCAGTCGCGGCTCCTCGACGCGTTCGATCCACGACGCCGCCTGAACCCCGGTCTCGGCGATCCCTGGACTTGGTGAGACTCCGATGCCCGCGGAACTTCCCCTCGTGGCTTCGCCGATCACTGGCGGAGATCCACGTGGTGTCGACTCCGCCGATGCGCTTGCTCGATTGGTCGCCAAAGAGTTGGGCCTCGACCATCCGGCGCGCGAGCGCGTGAGCATGAACGCCGTGTATCGCTGTGGAACAGCGGTGATTCGAGTCAGTCGGCCCACGGTCGATCCCATCGTCGCCATCGACACCGCCCATTTTCTGTTGGACAAACGGATCCCGACCGCGGTCCCGTTCGTGGATCGGTCGTTTCACGACCCGCATATCGATCCGAATCTCGCGGCGACCGTCTGGCGACACATCGACATCGATTCTCGAGCGCGACCGAATTGGCGCGATGTCGGAACAGCGATGCGCGCGTTGCATTCGCTTGATCCGAGCGAAATCTCCGACCGTCATCCGTTACCGCGAGCCACCAGATTTCCGTGGTGGAACGTGCCATCGATTCTCGACGAAGTCGCTCCCTCGATGTCGACCACGCATCACGAATCACTGTCGACGGCGTGGGCGAGGCTTCGGTGGGCGATCGAGGCAATCGATGAACATCCCTCGCATCCCGTCGTCGTTCATGGTGATTTGCACCCCGGCAACGTGGTGGTCGAGAGGAACACGGGTCGGACCGTGATCCTCGATTGGGATTTGCTGTCGTCGTCGAGTGCTGTCTGGGATCATGCTCCTCTGATGCGCTGGACGAGTCGCTGGAGCGAACGAAGCTCGAAAGTGAGCGACCCGTATCTCGAATTCTCCGAGGGGTACGGAACGTCGCTGATCGACGATCCGCTGGCCGAGGCGCTTGCTGAACTACGCCTTTTGGTAGCCACGCTGATGCGAGCGAAATCGGCCATGAACGACCCGACGGGCCGTGCCGAAGCGGCGAAACGACTCGGCTATTGGACCGGCGAGGACGATCGTCCGTGGAACGCGGTGTGAATGGAACCGGGCTCAGACACCCAAGCTGTACCAGTCCTCGCAGGCCTGCGGATCGCCGAACGCCGTGAGGCCGGTGTGGCGCCGTCCCCACGCTGCCAGAAGTAGTCCGACCGCGGGGCCGCGCCAGGCGACGTCGCCCTTGGCATGTTCGTGCGACACCTCCACGCTGTCTCCGAGCGGGCGGATCATCCATTCGCCCGGACCGTCAGTGCAATGGAGGTGCAAGGACGATGCGGGAAACGATCGTCCCCGACGCCTCAGTCCGAAGGGCAGGATCAGTCCGTACGCCTCGTCGATGCCATCGCAGGCCAGATCGCGATCCATCGTCGGCTCGACGGCGATCGCCCGTTGCAGATCGCACACGTGCACGGCGGTTTCGTGAGCCATGCGGCGGTGATAGAAGCCGCCACTGTGATCATCGGACCAGGTCCACACCCGCTCGTCGGACGCGATGCCGCCGATGGCTTCCAACATCGCGGCACATCGCTCGTCGATCCAGTCGAAGATGGCCGCACCAGTTGGTGCCACGGCGACGTCACCGGCATCGATCGGTCCGGATGCTCGCGCGTCCACGATCGCGGTCACGCTGGCGTACACCCGTCCCAAATGCGCCACCACGTCTCGGCCCAACCATCCGGGACAATCGGGAACGATCGTGTCATGAGTCGATCGGGCGAGACGTCGCAGTTCCTCGGTGCTGGAGCGAACCGCGGAGAGGAAATCCAAGGAATCGGTCATGGGCGAACCCTAGTCAGGGGAGCGGTCACGAGGTCGTTCGTGCGATTACCGTGGAACCGTGTCGCCGAACCGTCTCGCATCCGTCTCGAGCGACGATCTCGCCACCTGCGTGGGATGCGGACTGTGCCTGCCCCATTGTCCGACCTTTCGGGTGAGTGGCGAGGAGGGTCTGTCACCTCGGGGACGAATCGCCACCATGAAGGGTCTGTCGACTGGAGAGATCGACTTCGATGCCACCGCGGTGAGAGTGCTCGACACGTGCGTGCAATGTCGCGCGTGTGAACCGGCCTGTCCGAGTGGCGTTCCGTACGGTCGAATGATCGAAGCCGCCACCACGGAGATGGCCGACTCCAAAATGGTGACCCCATGGTGGTTGCGCCTCGGTCTGCGCGGACTGCGACATCACCGCATTCTCCTCATGACCCGTCCCGTCCTCGTGCTCGCACAACGTTTGCGACTGGCGCCCCGTCGCATCGGACCCGGACGTCTCTCATGGCGCAACGGCCCGCCGGTGACCAGCACCGCGAGTTCTCCCGACATTTGGGTGTTCACCGGTTGCGTGATGGACGTGTGGCAGAGGCACACCCACCGTGCCGTGGCCGACTTGGCCAAGCTCCTCGGTTTGACGGTGGCCACACCGGCGGCCTCGGGTTCGTGTTGCGGCGCCTTGCACACCCATGCCGGCATGCACGAACAGAGCCTCGAACTGGCCCGACGAACGATGAAATCGATGCCCGGCGACGCCCCCAT
>RHCK01000470.1 GCA_010030605.1 Acidimicrobiia bacterium | reverse complement strand
ACTTCGCGCTCATCGGTGACGCCACCGCGACGGTCGAGGACGGCATTTTGGTGCTGAGGGTCGACTTGCGGCCCGATTCGGCCAAGAAGTGATCGACTCCAAGCGCACGGGCGCGGACTGGGCCATCCCGGCGGTCATCGTGGCCACCGTGGCCTGGGGTATCGGGCCGCTGATGGTGCGGGCGATGGACGTCTCGGGCTACACGACGGCGCTGTTTCGCATGTGGATGGGGGCTCCCGCGATGGTGGTGGCGGCCCGGTTGTTCGGACGCCCGCTCACGTGGCGAGATCTCCGTGTGTGCGCGATCCCCGGTTGCTTTTTCGGTGGTTCGATGGTGATGGGCTTCATGGCGGTGCGCGAGACATCCATCGCCAATGCCACCTTGATCGGGGCTCTCACGCCGGCGTTGTTGTTGCTCGGCGCCAACCGTCTGGTGGGTGAACGAAGCGACGTTCGGCGCCTTCCGTTCGCGTTGGTGGCGTTCGCCGGATTGGCCGTCGTGATTCTGTCGGGGGCCAGCACCGATGGCGCGTCGTTGAAGGGCGACCTGTGGGCAGGAATCAACGTGTGCTGTTTCACGATCTATTTCCTCACCCTGAAGAAGCGGCGCAATGAGGGCATGGACGGATGGGCGTTTCTCGCGGGAGTGTTCATCGTCGGCGGTGTGTTGATCACGCCCTTTTGCATCATCATGGGCAACGACACGACCTCGATCACGAGAACCGACATCTTGTACTTGCTGGTCATGGTTGCCGGACCCGGTTTGGTGGGGCACGGGCTCATCTCGTGGGCCAGTCGCCACATTCCTGTGACCACCACGTCACTGCTGACGTTGGGGAGTCCGGTGATCTCCGTGTTCGGCGGATGGCTGGTGTACGACCAACATCTCGGCTGGACGCAGGTGTTTGGCGCCGCCTTGGTGCTGGGAGGATTGGCCGGAAGCGTGTGGGATCGCAGCCCGCGCGGATTGCCCGTGGTGCCCGAACCGGTGGAGTAGCGGGGTTGTCGCGCGCACGGTGGACGGTAAACTTGGAACACCTGCGGATGTGGCTCAGTTGGTAGAGCATCACCTTGCCAAGGTGAGGGTCGCGAGTTCGAATCTCGTCATCCGCTCCAGTTCGAAAGGCCCGGCCTCGTGCCGGGTCTTTCGCATTACGGGGCCAGGGTGCGCCGTCAGCCGCCGGGGGTGCGAACGTAGAACCCGCGGTTCCACTCCTGTTTGTGTTCGCC
>RHCK01000469.1 GCA_010030605.1 Acidimicrobiia bacterium | reverse complement strand
GACGCTGGGCTGGCGAAATCCAGAACGGTGTCGAATCTTTCGGCGAGCGCCGGATGGGCGGGCCACTCGATCGTGATGTCGTGTTCGATCAGTGTGAAAGACGGGTTATCGGCAAGATGCACCACGTTCTGCCGGCGGCCGGTACATAAATTGTCGATCGCCACCACCTCGTCGCCGCGGGCAAGCAAGGCGTCGGCCATGTGCGAACCAATGAACCCCGCTCCACCGGCCAACAGGACGCGCATATCAGCGCCCGATCCCTTGATGGATGAAGCCGGCTTTCTGCCATTGATTTCGATCCAGGAGGTTGCGGGCATCGACGACGACCTTCGCTTTGCACACCGCACCCACTGCCACCGGATCGATCCATTTGAATTGATCCCATTCGGTGAGCACCACCAAGACGTCGGCATGCTGACAGGCACCGACGGGGTCCGAGGCGATCGCGACACCGTCCGGCACTCCGATGCGAGCCTCCTCCGCGATCTTGATGAGCGCACGCGAGTCCTTCGGAAAACAACTGCCACCCCAGCCCGGTCCCGGGCGCAGGAAGCTCTCACCAATGCGCTTGTCGCTGCCCATTCCCACCACGACGTCGTTGATGTCGGCCCCGACGCCCTCGCAAATGGCGGCGATCGCGTTGATGAACGACAGCTTGGTGGCCAGAAATGCGTTGGCGGCGTACTTGATGGTTTCGGCCGACGCCGGATCGGTGATGATCACACGTGTGGTGAGTCCGTCGTACAGCGAGGCCACCTTCAATGCAGCGGCTTGGTCATCAGCGCCCACCACCACCCGATCGGGCTTCAAGAAATCCTGTACTGCCGAACCTTCGCGGAGAAACTCGGGATTGGAAACCACGCGGATGTCGGGTCTCTTCAGCGCCCGTTCGACCACTTTGGTGGAGCCCACCGGAACAGTGGACTTGTTCACCACGATGGCTTCGTGTGGCAAGTGGGGGGAGATTTGTTCCGCAGCCTGCTGCACGTAACTGAGATCGGCTGAACCGTCGTCTCCCTGCGGGGTGGGGACGCACAGGAATGCAATGTCGCACTCGGTCACCGCGGAGGCTCCGCCGACGACGAACGACAATCGCCCGCTCGCGAGTCCGTCGGCGACCAATTGCTCGAGGCCGGTTTCGACGATTGGGATACGGCCCGTGCGAAGTTCGGCTACCTTCGCCTCGTCGATGTCGGCACACACGACGGTGTGGCCAAGATGCGCGAGACA
>RHCK01000468.1 GCA_010030605.1 Acidimicrobiia bacterium | reverse complement strand
TCATGAAGACGAAGCAACTGGTGCACATCGCACAGTTGTTGGACGAGGCCGGGTATCACGGTCTGATGGTGAGCGACCATCTCGTGTACCCGAAGAACCTGCAATCCAAGTACCCCTATTCACCACATCCCGACGGACGACCCATCTGGGACCCCGAAACCGCATGGCCCGACCCGTGGGTGTTGATCGGTGCGATGACCAGCGTGACGAAGCAACTGAACTTCACCACCAACATCTACGTGGCGGGTCATCGTCCGCTGCTGCAATTGGCCAAGGAGATCGCCACCGCGTCGGTGTTGTCCGATGGACGCGTGGCATTGGGTGCCGGTGCGGGCTGGATGAAAGAAGAATTCGATCTGCAGGGACAGGACTTCTCGAATCGTGGCAAGCGACTCACCGAGATGATTCGGGCGTTGCGAGCGATGTGGGAAGGCGGTTGGGTCGAGTTCCACGGCGATTACTACGACATTCCACCCGTCACCATGGAGCCTCATCCGCCGAAGAAGGTTCCGATCTACGTGGGCGGCCACACCGATGCGGCGTTGAAGCGAGCCGCCATGGTCGGCGACGGTTGGATCGGCAACGCCTATCCCGTGGAGGAGGCGCAGGTGCACATCGCCAAGTTGAAGGGCTATCTGCGCGAATACGGTCGGGAGAACGACGACTTCGAGATCATCTGCGGGTTGTACGCCATGCCCACCGCCGATCTGTACAAGCGTGCCGAGGAAGAAATGGGACTCACCGGAACGTTGTGCATGCCGTGGGCACTGGGCAATCCGTCGGCGGGCGATCATGCCGGGCTCACCGAGATGGCCGCCGCCTACAAACCGTTCATCGACGACTTCGCCACGAACGTCGTCAGCAAGTGTCAGTGATCGATTATCAGCCGGGCCAGACGATCGATTGCATCTCGGTGTAGCAGTGCAATCCGAAGTCGCCTCCGTCGCGACCGACACCGCTCATCTTGAATCCACCGAACGGTGCTTCGTGATTACGTTGCGCGGTGTTGATGCCGACGTTGCCGCTGCGTAGTTGACGCGCGACGCGATACGCGCGATCGCTGTCCTGCGAGAAGACGTAGTCGTACAAACCGAACTCGGTGCCGTTGGCGATGGCGATGCCCTCGTCCTCGTCGTCGAAGGGCACGACCACCACGACCGGGCCGAAGATCTCCTGTTGCACCGGGGTCATGTCGGGTCGGCAGCCGGCGATGAGCGTGGGTCCGACGTA
>RHCK01000467.1 GCA_010030605.1 Acidimicrobiia bacterium | reverse complement strand
GCGCTCACCCGCATGACCGAGAACCTCGGCCCTGCACCGGAGACCGACGAGGAGCGCGAGCAGCGCAGCCCGAAGTGGATCGCACCGATCGTCACGTGGCTCGCATCGGAAGAGTCGAAGGGCGTCACCGGTCGCGTGTTCGAAGCAAGTGGTCAAGTGCTCGCCGTCGCCGAAGGCTGGCATCGTGGACCGACACACGCACCAGTCGCGGATCCGACCACGCTCGGTCCCGTCGTCGAGGAGTTGCTCGCCAAGGCGCGACCGAACGCGGGCATGGACGGTCGCGACGGCACGTGGCCACAACCGCAGACCAAGTAAAGATTTTTCAAATCGAAATACTCCGTTAGTGTCACAGTGTGACCGCGACGGCGATCGAAACATCGAAGTATGAACTGATCGTCGTTGCTGCTCGGCGCGAGATCGAGGAGCGTGGCATCGTCGGGCTTCGCGTGCAGGAAGTCGCACGACAGGCCAACTGTTCCGTCTCGCTCATCTATCGACACTTCACGAGCCGCGATGGATTGCTCGCACATGTCCTCACCGAGGACTTTGCGCGCAACATTCGGCGATGGGCCGAGTTCACCGACGGCATCGAGGCGGGAACGGGACCAGTCGACTACGACGTGGTCATCGACCAGCTTCCCGTCCCACAGTCGGCAGAGTTTCGAAGGATGCGCTGGTCGCGCGTGCAGACACTCGCCGCCTCGGTCGACAACGCGCCACTGCGCGAACGATTGAGTGAACTCGCACGCGAGTTCCAAGCGACGAGCGCACGACTCATTCGCGCGATCGCTCGTCGCAACGACGTGACGATCGACTTCGACATCTCCTCATTTGCCCAATTCACGATGTCGTTCGCCTTCATGCTCATTCACAACGAGATGCTCGCGCCGGACGACCAAATGGATGACGCCAGAATGCGAGCGTTCTATCGCGACCTGATCTCGCGCTATCTCTCCTAGTAGAACGCGAGTTCGTTCTTCAGCGACACCCGACGTGGGTCAAGTTGGCCCGATCCGATCGCGGTGTCGATGTACTGGTGCAATGCGATGAGCCCCTGTGGGTGCTTCTCGATGACCGCCATCGGAATGCTCTGCGGCCGCCCGCGCTCGGGTCGGAACACCGCGATCACTGAACCGTAAGGATCGTCGGCTGCGCTCACCTCGATCAGATCCCGTGCCTCGATTGAGCGAATGCCGAACAGTCCGACCACCTCGAGGCGATCGGGGGTCA
>RHCK01000466.1 GCA_010030605.1 Acidimicrobiia bacterium | reverse complement strand
TTCCCATCATCAGCTACTACAGCCCGGAAAGTGGTCTCACGTTCGCCGCTTGTGGTGATCGCGCATGTCAAAGCGTTTTCAGAATATCTGTGGACTCAACGGATGGTTCCGGATACGCATCGTCGATAGCACGTGGATCCGACGGCAATCCCGTGATCAGTTACCTAGACTTCGCCAATTTCAATCTGAAGCTGGCAACGTGTGATGACCCACTTTGCCTCACCCGCACCATCACGACAGTCGACGAGGCGGGTTCGGTCGGATGGGCTTCATCCATCACCATTGGCGTTGATGGGAATCCCGTCATTGCCTACCACGATCTAACAAACACGACGCTCAAGGTCATTACATGCTCGAACCGTACCTGCACCAGTAAGACAACAAAGACAATCGCATCTATGGGCTTCATGAGCAGTCCAAACATCTCATTAGCAATCGGAATCGACGGAAACCCCATCGTGGCCTTCACCGACGGGGACTCCTTCGACCTCAAGGTCGCAGCGTGTGAAGACCCCACGTGCACAATTAGCAACGTGCAAACGATCGACTCCGCTGGAATCGTCGGTGAGTTTCCTTCGATAGAAATCGGAATGACCGGTCATCCGATAATCGGCTATTTCGACAGGTCGAACGAAGACCTCAAAGTGGCGGTGTGCGCTGACCCCGCCTGCTCCACCTCGACCCGTTCGGTTCTCGACAGCGACGGCAACGTAGGGCACGCAATATCGATCGCCATCGGACGAAATGGCCTCCCCATGTTTACTTACTACGACCTCGGGAGCCCATTGCATCTGAAGGTGGCTTCGTGCACCGACATTATGTGCACGGCGGCCGTTTCAACCACGGTAACCGAAACCTCGAACTTGGTTTGGAACACCTCGCTCGCTGTTGGCACCGATGGAACACCGTACGTCGCCTACATCGATGGAACACTCATGGACGGCGACCTCAAGGTTGCACCACTCTGGTGGTTGGCCGGCGGACGCTGACCCCACGGATCGTCGACTACTACGCTTCGGACAACACGATCGGGGGTCAGTGATGAGTGGTGTTCGTACGCGGTGGGCGGCGATCGGAGCCGTGGTCGCAATCTCTGTGGGTGGCGGAGCGTTCGGTGTGGTGCGCGCCACCGTCTCCTCGGGTGATCGGACTGCGTACTTCCCCATCACCCCGACTCGCGTGTTGGACACCCGCAACACGACCGAGGTCACCAACAGCACCCTGAGACTCACCATGGAAGGTTCGATCGC
>RHCK01000465.1 GCA_010030605.1 Acidimicrobiia bacterium | reverse complement strand
CCGCTGAACGTCGGAGTCGGATTCGGCTTGTTCGCCGTGCTCAGCGTCGTTCGACTGCGATCCGACGAGTCCGGGCAGATCGAAATCGGGTTCACGATGGTCGCCTTGGTCCTCGGGTTGATGTCCGGACTTCCGGGCATGGAATTCGGCATCAAGGTGCTCTTCGCCTCTCTTCTCGTGGTGGCGATGTTCCTGGTCGACATGAGCGCGATTGGTCGGCGCTATCGCTACTCCCGAGTAAAGGTGGAACTCGACCGCATCATTCATGACGAATCGAATCTCAACGAACATTTGCGCACGACTTTCGGCAAAACGGTGAAGTCCGTTTCGGTCCGGTCGGTCGACATGGTGCGTGACACGATGACCCTCGACGTCGTGTTCCATACCGAGTCATGAGGTGATGGTGGGAATGTTCGAACGATCAACCGATCGTTTGAGTTCCGTCTCACTCGAGGAAATCTCCGGCGAGGCGTCATTGATGCGTCGCTACGACCACAAATACGTGACCATGGACGTGCGCGCCGACGACTTCATCGCGACGTTGAACGATGATTGGCTGGTTCTGCGGATCGGTCGTGAGCCGTCGCACCTGTATCGAACCACCTACTTCGACGATATTCGATGCCGCACGTACCGAGATCACGTACAGGGGCGACGTCCGCGATTCAAGATTCGTAGTCGCACCTACCAGAATGGCGCATCGTTCCTGGAGGTAAAAATGAAGACGGGGCGCGGCCAGACCGACAAGCGTCGTATCGCCCGTCCCGACGACGCGCTACACCACCTCTCGGATCCGGAACTCGACTGGCTGCATGCTCTGCTCCCCGACTTCGACGGGAGATCTCTTCGCCCCACGTTGAAAGTCGAAAGCCGACGGATCACGTTGCACTCGTCGACACTGGCTGAGCGAGTCACGATCGATCATTCGATGAGGGTGACGAACGGCGAAGAATGGACTCCCCTGCTCGATGGTGGTGTCGTGGTCGAGACGAAATCCGAGACTTTCCGCAGCCGAGCTTTTCATCTGTTGGCCGATCTCGATGTTCGTCCGGTTTCGTTCAGTAAGTACTGCGCCGGACTATCGGTGGTGGACCGATCCGTTCACCCACGCATCCGTGTCGACGCCGAGCGAGCGCTGCACGGAACTTGACTCGCTCACGGCAACGTGTACGTGTTCTCCAACTCGTCCTGAATCACGGTGGCCACGTGACCGGTGGTGTCGACGATCAATTCCTCGTCAAGTGTCCGCACAC
>RHCK01000464.1 GCA_010030605.1 Acidimicrobiia bacterium | reverse complement strand
TGCGCAACGACCACGGCAAGGTGCGAGCGTTCACGGAAGAGAGTCTGCGTCTGCGTTCGCCAACCCACGGTCTCTCCACGCGCATGACGTCGCGCGACGAGGTGTTCCAGGGCGTCCACGTTCCCGCTGGGTCGTTGCTGCATTTGCGTTTCGGTGCCGCCAACGTGGATGCGGAGGAGTTTTCGTGCCCGCACGAACTCGATCTCGAACGCGACGGACTGACGCGACACTTGGCGTTTTCCGCCGGCCCGCGCGTGTGTCCGGGGGCGAATTTGTCGCGCATCGAACAACAAGTGGCATGGAACGTGTTACTCGATCGTTTGTCGTCGATCGCCTATGCGGACGGCAATGATTGGCGCCACCAGCCCGGCATCATGCTCGGCACGCTGAAGTTGCATCTCGCTGTCACGCGAGCGTGACGTTCAGTGCGCGATTCGGCGCAATCGTATGAGCGACCAACCAAGTAGCAGGGCCAGGATTGCCCATCGCGCTCCGCGACCACTCTCACGCCCGGTGTCGACCAATCGTGGAGATGTGGGATTCGAGATCGGCAGGAGTTGATTGACGGGGGAATTCGGCGCGGTGCTCGGTGTCGCCGACAGGGCGATAGTTGTGGTTCCACCGCCATTCGGGGAAGTCGTCGTGGTCGACGACACGACGGTCGTGGTCGTGGTGGAGGTCGACACGCCCAATGTCGTGGTGGTGGTCGATGTTGCCGGCGCGGCCGTGGTGCTGGTCGAAGTGACCACCACTCCGGGCACAACGGTGGTGGTCGTGGTGGAGGTGCTCGTCGAGGTCGTGGTCGATGTGCTCGTGGTGGTACTCGTGGTGGTGGGAGTCACCGAACCGAGGAAGTCCATCGCCAACGCGAAGGCATCCTCGGCGCCAGATGAGGTGATGTTCGCTGTTCCACTGCCGGGATCGAAATCCGCGGTTCCGGAAAAATATCCGGCGATCGCCAGGCCATCCGATCCGCTGACCGACAGAGATGTTGGTCGATCAGCCGAGGTTCCTCCGATCGCTTTGGCCCAAATGGACGTGCCACTCGAATCGATCTTGGTGATGAACACATCGTCGAGCCCGGCAGAGGTGAGATTGAGAGTGTTGACACCCGGGTCGAAATCGACGGTGGAGTTGAAGTAGCCCGAAATATAGAGATTTCCGGAACTATCCCGCTGAATCGCCGTCCCCTGATCGGTGCCGTTGGAGCCGAGAGTTTTGGCCCAAGCCAGTAGTCCCGACGAATCGAGTTTCCACAC
>RHCK01000463.1 GCA_010030605.1 Acidimicrobiia bacterium | reverse complement strand
GTAGTCGACCATTTCACGGAAAACAGCGGTCCGATCGCTCGTGTCGCGCTGAGTGACCTTGAAGAACAGTGTGAGGCTGGATCGGAATTTCCGAGCATCCACGTCGGAACCGAGCACCGATTCGAGACGCCGCCCCCGTCCTTCGTCCGAAACGATCCTCCAGAGACTCTGCTCCACGGCAACGACACTTTCCACGTACCGACCCCAGAGCAAATCGTCCGCCACGTACGCCTCGGCCTCGGCCAGACTCCGAATTTGATAGGTCCGAGCATTGAGTGACTTTCCTTCGATCGCCTGTGGAAAGACGTACCAAATCCAGTGACTGCGCTTCTGTCCCGCTCGCAATTCCGAGATGGCTGTCGCGTAGGTGGACCCGTGCTCCACTCCACCTTTCTCGGTTGGTGCTGTACGAGAGGTGGAAATCTCGACCCGACCAAAGCAAAGAGTCTTAGCTCTCGGCTTTGCCGGACATGCCGAGGGCCTTCATGGCTTCGCGAACGGATGACACCCGCACCACTTTGATGTTCACATCAACGTCGGGCGATTTCGCGGGAACGATCGCCGTACCGAAGCCGAGCCGCGCGGCCTCGGCGAGTCGGCGTGACGCGTGAGGGACCTGGCGCACCTCGCCGCCCAGACCCACTTCGCCGAAAGCCACCACGTCGGGACGCATGGGTTGGTGTCCGAGTGCCGAAAGTACGGCAAGACACAGTCCAAGATCGCTGCCGGGTTCGGTGATCTTGACGCCACCAACAACGGATGCGTACACGTCGTGTTGACCCACCGGTTGACGAAGGCGCTGTGACAGCACCGCCAACAACATGGACAAGCGCGTGGAATCGAGACCCTGCACGCTGCGCCTCGGTGGCGTGTCGCCCTTCACCGCACTAGTAAGAACCTGCAGCTCGACCATGAGCGGACGTTGCCCCTCGAGTGTGGGTATGACCACGCTGCCGGCGATGCCGGTTTGGCGATCGGCGAGGAACAGTGCGCTGGGGTCGGGAACACCGCGCAATCCTTGTTCCACCATCTCGAACAAACCGAGTTCGGTGGTGGGTCCGAAACGATGTTTCGACGCGCGCAACAAGCGCAACGCGTGATGACGGTCGCCCTCGAACTGCAACACGGTGTCGACGACGTGTTCCAGAACGCGAGGGCCGGCCAATCCGCCCTCCTTGGTGACGTGGCCAACCAAGATGATGGGCACGTTGCGACGCTTGGCTTCCATCACCAACTTGTGTGCGCAACCGCGAACTTGA
>RHCK01000462.1 GCA_010030605.1 Acidimicrobiia bacterium | reverse complement strand
AGGAGATCGTTGATGAGCCGCATCAAACGCTCGCTGCTGTCGATCGCGATCGAGATCATCTTCTTCATTCGGGGATCGACGGGTCCGGCCAGGCCGCCCTCGATGAGGCCGAGTGATCCTCGGATCGACGTGAGAGGCGTTCGAATCTCGTGACTCACCACGGACACGATCCGGTCCTTCATGCGGGCGAGGCGAGTTCGGTCGGTGACGTCGTGGAAGACGAGAACGAAGCCGGCATCCGGTCCGTCGAGGGCGCGCACCGCCAACTCGATGACTTTCTCCTCCGAGTCGAGATCGAGCGTCACGTCGTGCATGGATCGGTCCGATTGATGGAGCGCGTCGAGAATCTCGCAGTCACCAACACACGAGGGATCGGGGTGGAAGAGATCGTGAAGGGTCGCGGGGGTGGCGGAATCGGGGGGTACCGCCAAAATTTCTCGGGCGGCGTTGTTGCACAGCACGACCCGATCGTGGAGGTCGACCGCGACGATCCCATCGGCGGCCACTCCGATGATCCGGTCGTTCATCAACTGTTCGCGGACGAGTTCGCGTTCGCGAACGTCGAGACTGTTCGCCAGATCTCGGTGCATGAGGGTCACGGCCTGTTTGTACGAATGGATGCGACCGATGAGTAGCAGAACCATCAACGTGAAGATCGACAATCCGACGAGCAGGTGGGGGTCGTCGCGCACGTCGAGCATCTGAAGAACGCACAACGCTCCGAGGGGGAAGTAGGTCAGAGACCAGGTGTCGGATGAGAGAGCGGACGGGTCGAGTGCGACATTGTCGGCGTTGATCAGAAGAGTGGCGCCGGCGATGAGTGCCGGACCGACGAACGAGCCGACCGTGGTCCACGAAACGAAGTCGAACGAGTTCTGGGTCAGCTCGACAGCGTAAGCCATGTCGGAAGTTACGAAGAGCACAATCCCGAGTGTGATCAACCGAGTGGGGAGACCTCGTTGGCTGCTCGTGTACGCCCCCAGCGTGAGGGCCGCCGTCAACACCACGACGTCGATCGTGAGATGCGCAATCGAGATGGCCGCCACCTTGGTCGACGGGTGTACCCACGCCACGCCATGGTCGGTGGTGGTGTGCCAGATCACGCCGATCAGGCCGACGGCGATGATGATGACGCTGTATCGCAAGGGAGTCGGGGAACTCGTCTTTCGCAGGCGAATGATGACGACCGAGCAGATCGCTCCCATGGCCATGGCGGGCAAGATGAAGGCGGAGAGCCAGAGCGGTTGTCCCGACCCATC
>RHCK01000461.1 GCA_010030605.1 Acidimicrobiia bacterium | reverse complement strand
CGTGGTGAACTTCATTTCTTCTTTGGACAATCTGCGGGTCGCCCTGAAGTCGAACGTCATCAACCAACCTCACTTCCGATCCCCACACCGACTCGAGGTCCTCATCGTCGGGGACGGAACCGGTCCCGCTTACGCATCGGTGTTCACGGGCGTGGACGCGAACGTTCGCAACGTCCGGCCCGATACCGGTGACATCTCCCCAGCCAACGTCGACGTGGTCATCGTGGGGCCCGACGTGTCCGCCTCGACATTGCTGCTCGGTCGGCTTCGGTCGTTTCTCACCGCCAACGGCGTGCTCGTCGTCGCCGGAGCCCCCGTGGTGGGCTGGCAACCCGATCGAGACGCGCGGATCGACGTATGGGTGAGCCCGTTCGGACCCTCGTTCGAGACCATCACGTCGTTCTGTTTCGGCGCCTCGGCGAGCAGCCACTCCCCCGATCTCACGCTCGCTTTGGCCACACCCGTCCAGAACACGTTTCCCCCCGGAGTTCCCGATGAGGTGGAGCACGGGGCCGGAACGCTGGACTGCTACCAGTTCCTCGTCGACCTGCACGAACACGTGCGGCCCCGCTTCTACACCGAGATCGGCGTGGAATACGGCGCAAGCCTGAAGTTCGCCCAATGTCCGGCATTGGGCATCGATCCGGCACCTCAATTGTCCGAGGCTCTCCCCGCCCACCACGCGGTGAGCCTCACCACCAGCGACGACTTCTTCCGTCTCGCCGATACAACGGCGATGAAGCCCATCGACCTCTGCTACATCGACGGCATGCACCAAATCGAGTTCGCTCTGAAGGACTTCATGAACATGGAGCGCTTCTGCCATGCCGGCTCGGTGGTGATCGTCGACGACATCTACCCCGCACATCCACTACAAGGCGAGCGCATTCGTCAATCTCGTTACTGGACCGGTGACATCTGGAAAATCATCCCCATCCTCGAACGCCATCGCCCCGATCTGATCGTTCTACCCGTCGACACCGAACCCACCGGGAGCCTCATGGTTCTCGGACTCGACCCCACCAACAACGTTCTGTGGGACAACTTCGACACCATCATCGATGATGCCATCGACAACATGACCGATGTTCCCCGATCCATCGTCGATCGAACCGGGAAGATCGACGCTCGCGCCAAGGTCATGAAGAAGATCCTGAAGATCGTTCGCAAGCGTCGTGGAACCACCCGCATGTCCGAGGGCCTGAATCAGATCCGTGAACTGTTGACACGCCCGAAACTGCGCGAGGTGCGCGGACGATG
>RHCK01000047.1 GCA_010030605.1 Acidimicrobiia bacterium | reverse complement strand
GCGTGACTGGTATTGGTGGCGGTCGGCGCGTGACGGTTTCGAGCCGGGGACTCCAGGGGCCGAACCGACGAACTGGAGGGCGTACTTCTCGGGTTCGGCGTGGGAGTTCGATGCGACGACGGGGGAGTATTTCCTCCACCAGTTCACGCGTCGTCAACCGGATCTGAATTGGGAGAACCCCGACGTCCGACGCGCGGTGTTCGACATGATGAACCGTTGGATCGACCGAGGCATCGACGGTTTTCGGATGGATGTGATCAACCTCATCTCCAAGACCGAACCGTTCGTCGATGGGCACATGTATTTCGCCATGGCCAATGGTCCACGCATTCACGAGTTCCTGCGCGAGATGAACCACGAGGTACTGGCCGGCAAGGGACTCATCACCGTCGGCGAAATGCCCGGCGTGAACGTCGAACAGGCCGAGCTCTACACCGATCCCGCGCGCGAGGAACTGAACATGGTGTTCACCTTCGAGCACATGCATCTCGACGCGGTGCCCGGTGAACCCAAATGGAGTCCGCGTCCGCTACCGCTGCTGGAGTTGAAGGCGAATCTCGCCAAGTGGCAGACCGGCTTCGTGAATGGTTGGAATTCCTTGTACTGGAACAATCACGACCAACCGCGATCGGTTTCACGGTGGGGCGACGACGGCGAATTCCGCGTGGAGAGCGCCAAGGCCTGGGCGACGGTGTTGCACCTGATGCGCGGTACTCCCTACGTCTACCAGGGTGAGGAAATCGGCATGACCAACTTCCCTTTTTCCTCGTTCGAGCAGTTTCGAGATGTGGAATCGTTGAACTGGATCACTGAAGCCCGTGGCAAGGGAGTCGATGACTCGACGATCATGAATTCTTTGCGGGCCCGAAGTCGAGACAACTCGCGCACACCGATGCAATGGGATTCGACTCCTCACGGAGGGTTCACGAACGGGGAGCCATGGATCGCGGTGAATCCCAACTTCCATGACGTGAACGCCGCCGCCGCTGTCGTCGACCCTGGTTCGGTCTTCCATCACTATCGGCGTCTTATTGCATTGCGACACGAGATGCGGATCGTGGTGTATGGCGATTTCGAGTTGCTCGAACCGGAACACCCCGCTGTTTTCGCGTACCGACGCATGCTCGACGCCGAATCATTGCTGGTGGTGGCGAACCTGTCGGGTGATGCCGTTCGATTCGACGTGCCCGCGGAGTTCGATGGCGCGAAGGTTCTTGTCGGAACCTTGTCGGAAACGCTCGCTCCGTGGCAGTCCTACGTCGTTTACGCTGGTTGACATGGCCGACATCACCGAGCGAGTACGAGAATTTCTGAACGACAACCCCGCATTGGAACAAGCGGAGACGATCGTTGCCGTTTCCAAGGCGATGCCTCTTGGTCAGATCAAGAAGAACGCCAAGGTCCAGGGCCCGATGTTGGTGGGCGGAGCGATCGGCGCGTTGATATCGCATCATCGCGAGAGCAAGATGTCGGCCGAAGACCTGCAGTCGAAGATGAAGCTCGGTGTGTATCTGGTGGCCACCGACCGCCGGTTGCTTCTCATTTCTGCCGGTGGATTACGAAGCCTCCCCCAGGAGCACTTGGGTTCGGTCGAGCGTTCGCGCATCACGAAAGTGGAACGAGGCACCACCAAGGTGTCGTTGGTGAAGATGATGACCGTGACCTTCGTTTTGGATGATGGTTCCGAATTGGGATTCGAATTTCCCAAGGTCGATGCGAAAGACGGAGAACGACTCCTGAGTTCATTCGGAGTCTGAGATTCAGAACCGATTGGGTCGAGCCACCACCACGGGTGTCACCCACGCGACCACTGCGTAGCGATCGAAATACTTTTCGCCCAACAGCTGCAAAATCCGGTCGGCCACTGGCTCTGTCACGACCGATTCCAGTCGAACGCTCGAACCCGTGATGTCGAGAGCCCGTCCGCCGGTTTGTCCTTCGCCACGAACGTGGCCGACCGAGTAGCCCTTTGCTCCGCACTGCTTCACGTCTTCGATGAGCTTTTGTTCGATCACCGATTCGGCGATGATCGTGACCAATTGACGATTGACGGTGTTCATGGGTGCTCCGTTCAACTGATGGCCTGGGCCATGGCGATGTAAATGGGAATGCCGACGGTGAGGTTGAAGGGGAATGTCACACCGAGCGACGCGGTGATGTAAAGGCTGGGGTTGGCCTTGGGGAGGGCGATTCGAACCGCGGCGGGCGCGGCGATGTACGACGCGCTGGCGGCCAGCGTGGCCAATACCGCGATCCCACCGGTGGAAAGACCAGCCGCTTTGCCGGCCAAAGCTCCCAAGAAGCCGTTCACCAACGGAATGGAAACTCCGAGAAGCACCAGCCGGAATCCGGTGCTGCGAATGTCGCGCAGTCGTTCGGCGGCGGTGACGCCCATCTCGATCAAGAAGAGGGCGAGGATTCCGGGGAACAGGTCGCTGAAGAGCGGGTCGGTGGGTTCCAAGCGCTCGGCTCCGACGATCGAGCCAATCAATAGTCCCGCCACCAAAAGGGCGATGCTGCGCCCACGTACCACCTCACCGAGCGCGGATTTCCATCCTCCACCGTCGCTCGATTTTCTGGCGAGAAACAGAGCGACGATGATGCCGATGATTTCGAGGACCGCCAGGAGGCCCGCCATGTATCCCTCGAAGCCAATATTTCGAGCATCGAGCGTGGTGAGCACCACCGTGAAGGTGACCGCCGACACCGAGCCGTAGTGGGCCGCGAGAGCGGCGGCATCGATCACATCGAATCGACCCAACGCGCGTATCGCGATGAAGGCAATCAATGGTGTGATGATGCCGAGGGCGAAGGCGGCGAGCAACGGCTTCCAGAGATCGTCGATGGATGCGTTCGCCAATGCCTTTCCGCCCTTGATGCCGATGGCCAGCAACAGAAAGGTGGACAGGATCGGATACAAGGCCTCGGGCAAGCGCACCTCGAAACGCATCAGTGTGGCGACCAAAGCCACGACGAATGCCACCAGTGGAGCGGTCAGCAGATTGTCGGCCAAGGACGAGGCGATCATTTGGACACCTTGATCTTCTTCACGAGGGGCGTGATGACGGCCCGCACGTGGTGGTCAGCCTCCAGAGGATGACGTAACGGTTGGTCAAGGTCGATTCGATAGACGTTGCGCCGACCCTCTTTGATCACCTGCAAATAGCCCGCCGACTCCAAGTCGTGGACGATGCGATGGACCGAGCGCTCGCCGATGCCCACCAAATCCGCCACCTCGCTGAGGCGAATGTCCGGTTGCTTGGCGATGCAGATGAGAACGTGCGAATGGTTGGTGAGGAATGTCCAGGATGATTCCTCGACGGTGGGCGTTTTATATGCCATAGAAACCATGTAATCAGAAACAGGTAATCAATAGCAACCTTTGGAAGAGGCAAAACCGGTTGCGGACCCTTCGCTGCTGTCAGGATGGTTTCGTGAACCGATCCCGAACCCGCCCTTACGTCGCTGTTCTTCTCATGATTTCGTCGTTGTCGATGATGGTCGCGTGCGGCGACGAGAAATCGACCAATCCCTCGACCGAAGCCCCGGCCACCGAACCCGCCACGACGGAGGTGGTGTCGACCGAGGTGCCGGCGACCGAAGCACCCGCGATGGCGATCGACCGCGTGGTGGCACCGGAAGCGAGCACGGTGTCGGACCTGTTGGCTCTCGATCGCCCGATCGTCATCGCACATGCGGGAGGAGATTTCGACTGGCCGCATTCCACCATGTACGCATTCACGGAGGCGGCCTTGGCCGGCGTCGATGTACTGGAAATGGATGTGATGCTCAGCAGCGATGGCGTGTTGATGGTGCAACACGACAACACCGTCGATCGATTGACGAACAACACCGGATTGGTGGGCTCGTATACGGCGGCCGAACTTCAGGCCATGGACAATGCCTATTGGTTTTCGGGGGGCGTGTGGAGTGACAAATCCCTTCCCGAGGATGCGTACGTTTTTCGTGGTGTCCGCACCGGTGAGCGTCCCGCCCCCGAGGGCTACACGGCCGATGACTTCGCCATGCCCACCTTCGAACAGGTGGCCCGGGCCTTCCCTGATCACGTTCTCGACGTCGAGATCAAGATTCCCGAGACCGAGACCGGTGAAGTGCAGTTGGATCGGGCGTATGCGGCCGCCGCTGAACTCGCTCGATTGATCGAGGATCTCGACCGCGCGGATTCGATCGTCGTGGTGTCGTTCGATGACAGCGTGCTCTCTGAGTTCCGTTCGTTGATTGCCGATGTGGCGACCAGCCCCGGACAGACGAGTTTGGTCAACTGGTATTTGGCCGGCGCCCCCTTGGATCCGCGCGATGTGGTCTTTCAGGCTCCGCCCGTCTACGAAGGAATCGAAGTCCTGACCGCGGAAACCTTCGAGCGAGCTCACAACGAGGGCTACGAGGTCTGGGTGTGGATGAACGACACCACGCAGGAGACCACCGAGTTCTATGCGGAACTCGTCGCGCGAGGCGCCGACGGACTCCTCATTTCGCGGCCCACGGCCGCCCCATGAGCGACGTAACTAGGCTGATGGTCATGAATGTTTCCGAAGCCGTCGACAAGCGCATGTCCGTGCGAAAGTTCCGCCCCGACCCCGTGAGCGACGAAACGATGAGATCACTTCTCGTGGATGCCTCGCGCGCACCGAGTGGCGGAAACGTGCAACCGTGGCGGATCTACGTGGTCAACGGAGATTCGATTCCGCGCATGAAGGAATTCCTCGCCACTCAACCACCCTTGGACGCACCCGAATACGAGATCTACCCACAGGGTCTCACCGAGCCGTATCGCACCAACCGCTTCACCATCGGCGAGCAGATGTACGCCACCATCGGCATCGACCGCGAGGACAAGGAGGGTCGGCGTCGCCAGTTCGCGGCCAACAACGACTTCTTCGACGCCCCGGCGGCGCTTTTCTGTTTCATTGATCGTCAGATGGGCCCGCCCCAGTGGTCGGACCTCGGAATGTTCCTGCAGACGTTCATGTTGTTGGCGGTGGAGCGCGGCTTGTCGACCTGCGCGCAGGAGTACTGGTCCGTGCGACACAAGTCGGTCACCGCATTCGTTGGTGCGCCCGACAACGAGATGCTGTTTTGCGGAATGGCCATTGGTTACGCCGACGAGTCGGCTCCGATCAACTCGTTGCGTTCCGAGCGCATGCCACTCGCGCAGTGGGCGACGTTCGTCTGACGTCAGCTCGACCGTGAACGGCCACCGGCCGGCCGCGTCTTGACGTCGAAGTGATCCACCACGTATTGCGCGATCACCACCACCGCCACTCCTGCAAATGAGGCGATATCGGAACGCCATTGGGCGACCGACGCGTAGACGATCGAACCGAGCACTGCGAGCAACGCCAAAGGAGTGCTGGACACCAGCACCTGCGACGTTTGGCCTTGAAGTACCGACACCAGCATTCCTCCGCCGACGGCCGAGAGCGTGCCGATGAGAACGGTGTTGATGAACGGCAGCCCCGACTCGTGGGCATAAGCGACGCCGATGGTGGCGAACAAACCAAGAGCGAGGGCCTCGACGAAGTCGATGATCGGGCTGATGCGGGTGATCACCTTGCGCACCACAACGACCGTCACGATGCCTCCGATCACCGTGGTGACGTACCACGGTTCGCGCAAGGATTCGGCCGGAAGATTGCCAATGAGAAGATCGCGGATGAATCCGCCGCCGAGACCCATCAGAAGTGCGAACACGCTCACGCCAACGATGTCCCAATGTCGACTGCGATCGGTGTACCCGCGCAACGCACCGACCACGGCATTCACGTAAACAGCCAACAGACCCAACCACAACGGGGTGTTGGTGGCCAAGTCCGGAACGTCGATCTCCGCGAGCACGGGTCAACCTTACGAGCCTGCTGGTCGCCGTCAGTGGTTAGTTCACCTGGCGGGTGTGACCAGCCCAATAGGGCTCGCGCAGTTTGAACTTCTGCAGCTTGCCGGTGGCGGTACGCGCCAACGCATCGCGAAATTCGACCTTCTTCGGACACTTGTAGCCGGCCAATTTGGTTTTCGAGTACGCGATCAGTTCGACCTCGGTGAGTTTCGAGTCCGCGGCCTTCACCACCAACGCCAACACCAACTCGCCCCACTTCTCGTCGGGTACACCGATGACTGCGACCTCGTTCACGTCGGGGTGGCTGAAGATGGCGTCCTCCACCTCGATGGACGACACGTTCTCACCGCCGGAAATGATGACGTCCTTCTTGCGATCGCTGATGGTGATGTAGTGGTCATCGTCGAGGATGCCACCATCACCGGTGTGGAACCATTCGACACCGTTCGGGTCGTCGCTCGCCGCATGAATGGCATCCGAGGTCGCTTCCGGTTGGTCCCAGTAACCCTGCATGATCACGTTGCCGCGAGCGAGCACCTCGCCTTGCGGTGAGATGCGCAGCTCGACGCCGAGCGCGGGTGATCCGGCTCGGGAAAGTTTCTGCGCCCGTTCGGCGGGTGTGAGGGCGTCGAACTCTTGACGAGTGCGATTCATGGTGAGGAAGGGAGATGTCTCGGTGAGCCCGTACAACTGAACGAACTCCCAGCCGAGCTCGGTCTCCATACGTTCGATGGTTCGCGTCGGCGGGGGAGCACCGGCCACCACCATGCGCACGCGGTCGCGGCCCGGAATCGGACCATTCCAGTTCGCGGCGGCGTCGAGTATGGCATTCACCACCGCGGGCGCGCCGCACAACATCGTCACTCCGTGTTGCTCGATACGACGCAGAATCTCGGCTCCGTCGACCTTGCGCAACACCACGTGTGTTCCGCCCATGCCGGTGACGGCGTACACCATTCCCCAACCGTTGCAATGGAATTGCGGGAGCGTGTGCAGGTACACGTCGCGATCGTTGACTCCCATTTGCCAGCCGAACGTGGCCGAGTTCAACCACAAGTTGCGGTGAGTCAGTTGCACGCCCTTGGGTCGAGCGGTCGTTCCGCTGGTGTAGTTGATGGTGGCGGTGGCGTCTTCGTCGGGAGTCCATGCTTTCGGCTGCACTCCGTGTCGCATCAAGGCATCATCGGTGCGATTGCCGATGACGAACTTGTGCTCGCATTCGACTGTGCTCATGGCTTCTTCCAGTTCCGGATCGACGAGCAACACTCGTGCACCGCTGTGCTGGACGATGTATTTCACTTCTTCGGCAACCAAGCGGAAGTTGACCGGCACCAGAATGCGTCCCGATCCGGAGACACCGAAGAAACTGGTGAGGAGACGCGCCGAGTTGTGCGACACCATGGCCACTCGCTCGCCGACCCCGATTCCGAGTTCGTCGAGACCGGCCGCTTGGGCGCGGGCCCGTTCGGCCATCTGACGGTAGGTGAGAGTGCCCCACGACTCGGCGGGTTGATCGGGCTCGTCCACCACCGCGATGCGATCAGGGTAGAGAAGTTCGGCTCGACGGATGTGATCGATGATCGTCAACGGCACGCGCATGGAGGAAACAGTACGACTTGGGGACACATCGATCGCCAACGGGCGCACCGATGCCGACGACACGGGGTACCCTGAACCTCGACATGACTGAACCCACCCCCAGAAAGGGTGCGCCACGGGGTCGACGCCGTCCTCCTCGCTCAGCCGGACAAGAAGAAGTTTCCGGCCCCGCGCAACCACTCACCTCCATCAACGCTCTTCCTCCCGTCGAGACTCCCACCGGATTCGCGCGACTCGGAGTTCCACCGGAAGTCGATGCCGGCTTGGCCGCCTGCGGCTTCGCCAACCCGTTCGCCATTCAGATCGAAGCCATCCCAGTGGCCTTGCAAGGCCACGACGTGTGTGGCCGTGCCAAGACCGGTTCGGGAAAGACATTGGCGTTCGGTGTCCCGATGTTGTCGCGCATCTCGGCCAAAGCCGAGCCCATGCGGCCCCTCGGTTTGGTACTTGTTCCCACTCGCGAGTTGGCGGTTCAGGTGGCCGAGGTTCTCGAACCGCTGGCCCGTCACTCCGATCGCCGGGTGCTCGCCGTCTATGGCGGATCCAGTCGACACCAACAGGTCGAGACCATGGCCAAGGGCATCGAGATCGTGGTGGCCACTCCGCTGCGACTGATCGACCTCTTGAAGTCCGACGAGATCGACCTGTCGGCTGTCGAAGTGGTGGTTCTCGACGAAGCCGACCGCATGGCCGACGACGGTTTCACCCCGCAAGTCGAATGGGTGTTGCGCCGATGCACCGGTCGTAATCAGACGATGTTGTTCTCGGCCACGCTCGACGGCGACGTTGGCCATCTCATCCGCCAGTTCATGAAGAACCCGGTGGAAGTGGCCATCGATGCCGCCACCGACACGGTGGGCACCATGCACCACCTGTGGTTGGCGGTGCACCACATGGACAAAGACAAAGTGGTCGCCGCCATCACCCGCGGTGCCGGAAAGACCGTGGTGTTCTGTCAGACCAAGCGCGTGTGCGATCGCGTCACCGACAACCTCATCGCCTTGGGCATCAACGCCTCGGCCATTCACGGTGATCTCCCGCAGCCGTCGCGCGAGAAGGCGTTGCGACGATTTGCCGAAGGATCGTTGAGTGTCCTGGTGGCCACCGACGTGGCGGCTCGCGGCATCGACATCGACGACATCGCCGCCGTCATTCATTACGAACCGGCCAAGGACAACAAGGACTACTTGCACCGCTCGGGACGCACCGCACGCGCGGGTCGCGACGGTTGGGCGGTCACGTTGGTGGAGTACAACCAACACACCCAGGTGACGATTCTTCAGCGCACCATGCGCATGCCCATCACGAAAGCCATCGAAGTCTTCAGCAACAATCCCAAATTGGCGAACCTCGCCGACTTTCTCGACTGAGTCCCGATCCCACGAACCTGTCGTGGGTTGTGTTCAGCGCGAGCGTGACAACCAGGCGGGCCGACGCGATTCGAACGAACTGATGGCGTCGGCGTGCGTGAGAGTGATGCCAATGTCGTCGAGGCCGTTCAGGAAGCGGTGCTGGTTCTGCGGCTCCATGGGGAACGACTCGTTGATGCCGGCCGAGGGAACCTCGACACACAAGCGCTC
>RHCK01000460.1 GCA_010030605.1 Acidimicrobiia bacterium | reverse complement strand
CGGACGTGTTGTTGCGATGGATCTGGTCTCCGTTCAGCGGCCGCATGGTGGTGATGGCACCGATGGGTCCGTTGCGGTGGGGGGCCGACAGTGAGGAGTGGGTCGTTCATCTCGGATACGGAATCGACGACGAGAGAGCGTTCGACGATGCGGCGGTCGAAGCCGACCTTCGTTCGGACCTGGGAATCGGAGAACATCGACTGGGCATCCACACCATCACTCGATGGACCATCGGCGGGGTGGTGGCCGATCGTTTCCGAGTGGGTCGCGTTTTGGTGGCGGGTGACGCGGCCCACCGTCATCCCCCTACGGGAGCATTGGGTTTGACGAGCGCCATCCACGATGTGCACAACGTGTGTTGGAAGATTGCCGCGGTGTGTCAGGGGCGAGCGGGTCTGGAGTTGCTCGACTCCTACGAGGCCGAGCGTCGTCCGGTCGACGCCCGCAATGTGGCGCGGTCTCTCGAGAATTCGAAGGGTTACGCGACCATGGCGAAGTTGATGAGGATCGGCGACAAGTCCCTGACGTTCGACGATCGATGGAACGCACTTTCTCGCCTATGGAGCAACGACCCCGAGGACGCCTCGTTTCGTCGTCGAATTTTGGAACTCATGGCCGCGCAGTCACAGGAGTTTCGTGAGCACGATGTCGAGTACGGATACGACTACGAGTCCGGGGCCGTGATCCCGGACGGATCTGCTTCGGTGGCCGACTCCGACTTTCGTTGCTACATACCATCCACGCGTCCGGGTTCGCCACTGCCACACGCTTGGATCGAGGACTGGAATCAGAATCGTTGCTCGACGCTCGATCTGGTGACGCCGGGCTCGTTCGTTCTGATCGCCGGGGAGGACGGTGACGACTGGTGTCGAGCGGCCGAAGTGGTGAGAGACGAGATCGGTGTCGAGCTGAACGCCGTCACCATCGGGCACTCGCGTGGAGACTGGCGCGACCCGCGACTTCGCTGGCACCGGGTGCGCGGATTCGATTCCCGTGGAGCCATCTTGGTGCGACCTGATCGTTGCGTGGCGTTTCGTGCGATGACCATGATGGACGATCCAGCCACGGTCCTGCGTTCCGTGGTTCGCCGAGTGCTGGCGATCGAAGCATGAGAGCCGGCCCGCGCGAACACCGTGAGCGGGACGCGTACTTGCTGACCGGACTCGTGGCGAGTCGTCTCTCCGGGGAACTCGATGCCATCTGTCGACCCTTCGGAATCACCGAGAGCCAATACGCGGTGCTGTGGGTGGTGTGTCTGTC
>RHCK01000459.1 GCA_010030605.1 Acidimicrobiia bacterium | reverse complement strand
GACGTGGATCACGCGTGGACGAGGTTCCACCAGGCAAGCGTGCGGTCAAGTCCCTCGGCGAGGTTGATCGTCGGTGTGTATCCGAGCACTTCGCGTGCGCGGTCAAGGGATGGCACACGCCGGCGGGTGTCCTCGAAGCTCGTGCCGTAGCGCTGTTCGTAGCTGACGTTGGTGATTGGGGATGACGACTTTGTCTTGTCGACGATGAGCCGAGCAAGGTCGGCAATTGAAATCTCGAAGTTGCTGCCGATGTTGAAGACGGAGCCCAGCGCTTCGTCTTTCGTTCCAGCAAGGATCGTCCCGCGCACGGTGTCAGCGACGAACGTAAAGCAACGTGTCTGAAGCCCGTCACCGTGCACGGTCAGTGGGTCTCCATCTCGGGCCTGGCGGATGAAGTTGGCGATGACGGAGCCATAGCCCTTCTCGTCCAGGTGTGGACCGTACGAATTGAAATAGCGAACGATGGACACCCGGAGTCCCTCGGTCGCGAATGCGAAGGCAAGGTGTTCATCGAGTGCCTTGGACGTCGAATACGACCAGCGGGAGATTGCCGTCGAGCCGAGAATCCGGTCGTCGTCTTCCGCCATGGGCAGCTTTGGCGTCTTGCCGTAGATCTCTGACGTGGAGGCCAGCAGGACTCGAGTGGAGTGCCGATGGCACGAACGAAGGACGTGTTCGGTGCCAGTGGTGTTGGTGATGATCGATTCCAGTGGGTTGGTCATGATGTTGCCGACACCGACTGCGGCCGCCAAGTGGTAGACGAGGTCTGCCCGGCGAACCTCAGATTCGACGAGGTCCGCGTTCAGGATGTCGCCCTCGACGAAGGTGATTTCGCTTGAAACTGGGGTGAGGTTGGAGAGGTTCCCCGTCGACAAGTTGTCAAGGACGGTGACCCGATGACCGTCGTGGACGAGTGCAGCAACGAGATGGGAGCCGATGAATCCTGCTCCACCAGTGACGAGGATGTTCACTGAAAGTCCTTCATGTGTGTCTTCAGGCTAGTTGTGAGGTGGGGCCGTCAGATGGAGAAAAGCCCCGTGACTAGGCTTGCTTCGTGGGATCAGCGTGGATTTATGCGGGCAGTTTCATTGGTGCCCTCGTCATCTCACTGGTACTCGTACCGCTCGTTCGTCGTCTCGCAATTAAGCGTGAAGTCCTCGACACCCCTGGAGCACACAAGTCCCACAGCACCCCAGTCCCGTATCTCGGCGGAGTGGCGATGGTTGTCGCGTTCTCGCTCGCCGTTATCGCTGGTGCCATC
>RHCK01000458.1 GCA_010030605.1 Acidimicrobiia bacterium | reverse complement strand
TTCATCGCCGTGTACCCCGCCAACATCTACATGGTTTGGGACTGGCGCGACCGCGAACTCTCGGAACGAATGGTGTCCTACGGGCGACTGCCGTTGCAGTTCGTGATCATCTGGTTGGCATGGAAGGTCAGCGTCACACGACGACCATCAACGACGCCGTGAAACCTCCGTTCACATCGCCGGTCATCGTGGCCGTCTGTTGGTCGGCTCCGTCGCGAAACACCATGTCGGAATCCAACGAGACGCGCGACAGATTGCCCGCACTCGACTCGTAGCCGGTGGCCGCGTATGCCACCTCGCACGTGTCTCGGGGAAACGCCAATTGAGACGTCACGAGCGGACGTCGAGTGCCGACATCGGCAGCGGTCGCGTACACCTCGAAGTGAATGTGCGGCCATCGACCGTCGTAGCAACCCGGGTACACCGAAACGAACGACAACTTCCCACTTGCATCGGCAACCTGAACGCCGCGCAAAAAGTTCTCGTCGGACACCCCACTCGAATACATGGAATAGCGACCCTGACTGTCGGCATGCCAGAGATACACCGCGGCTCCGGCGAGCGGGGCGCAGGTGGCCGCATCCACGATCGTCAAGTCGACGGTCAGTTGAGTTCCGCTCGCGGTGCCCGAGGCCGAGCCGATGCTGGAACGAATGTCGCGCCGCTCGACCCCGTCGATCGCCAAGACATCTGGCCCATTGGATCCGTCGCCGGGGTATGGACCGCTGGTCTCCTCCGGAATGGGGTCGCAGTTCTCCGCAGTCGCGACGTCCGTCGAATCGGTCGGAGCGTCGGTCGTCGTGGGGGATGAGACGACGGTCTTCTTCGATGAACTGGAGTCGGCGGAACAGGCTGCGATCACGCTGGCACTCACGCCCCCGGCGATCAGGGCTAGCACGCGTCGGCGACCAAGGTATTGGGGAAGATCCGATTGGGGTTTCACTGAGTCCTCATTTCTGTTGGCACACATCAAACGTCATTGGACATGTGGGCGCAATGCAATCAAGCCATCTCCTACCAAGTACTTACAAAGGCAGGTCCAATCAGGGAGACTGTCGGAGTGCGAAACTCGGCCGACAACCCCGACGTGAATCCCGCACGAGATCGCACGACGCTGATCGGGTGGATAATGGTTGTCGGATTGGCTCTGCCGTTTCTGGTGTTGTTGATTCAACAGCTCACCGAACTCTCTGATCGTCGCCTGCCCTGTTGCGATTACTCCGCCCTAGAACTGGGTACTCGTGCGTTCCTTCGAGGCGAT
>RHCK01000457.1 GCA_010030605.1 Acidimicrobiia bacterium | reverse complement strand
CGTTCCCATTGGGGGTTCTGGGATAGCGACCGCTGACATGCTGCCTTCGGCATCACAACGAACCCTCGGCTGTGGCGGTTCTGGTGCTTTTTCGATTGCAAACATCAACTATCTATTCGGGTCGCAGGGACTGCCCCGTAACCGAAGTTGCACCTCGGCGGGATACGGCGAGAAGGCCGACCTGCTGTACACCGTGGGGACGCCTTCGTGGTATTACCACCTTTTCGGTACTCGGCAGAACGTCATTGCTGGCTCGAACTCTCTGAGTGTTATGTCGGCGACAGGCGGACTTGCGAACTCCGGTAGCGGTGGTGGAGGTGCCACGAATGGCTCGGAGTATTCATCCCCCGGACCCGCCGGACTTGGTGGTTCTGGCGTGGTGCTCGTTCGCTACGAGGCGCCGGTACCGGTGAACAACACGGCGCCGACGATCAACCCTACTTCGAGCACATGGGTGGGAACCACGATCACGCGCACGGCGGGAACATGGACCGATCCTTTGGGCGGAACACTGACGATCACCGGGAAGTGGCAACGTGTGGACTCCATCACCCTCGTCGCGACTGATATTCCGGGAGAGACAGGACCGACGTACGTGGTGACGGCCGATGACATCAACTATCGACTGTTGTATAGAGAGACGGCGAGCAACGGGACGGGATCCGCTTCGATTAATTCGGGTTCGACGGCGGTGGTGTACGGCGCCCCGGTTTTCACCACGAACTCACCGCCATCGACTGCACCAACCGGTACTGCGTTCTCGTACACATTTGCCGCATCAGGCGGCAACGTCAGCTTCACGAGGTTTTCGGGTTCGCTGCCGACGGGGCTGTCGCTGTCGACGGCGGGTGTGTTGTCGGGTACGCCAACAGCTGCCGGCTCGTACACCTTCACGGTGCGTGCTTCGAACGCAGCCGGTACTGCCGACTCGACGCACACGATTCACATCGGTCGTACGGCCACATTGAGTACGGCCAGTACGACACAGGCGTCGGGTGTGCAGTTCTCGATTTCACCGACGGTGACTCTCTTGACCGGGTCCACGCCGGGCGCGGGTGTGTCGGTGACGGCGAGTGTCGTTGCCAACCCGGTTGGTGGAACCCACCAACCTTTGGGTGGCACTGTGACCCAGACCACCAATGGGTCGGGTATCGCCACGTGGAATGACTTGTTGTTGACCGGAACCGCGGGGACCTACACGATTCGGTTCTCGGCATCGGGTTGGCCGAATGCCGACCTCACGGTCACATTGGGTGCCGGCTCTGCGACGGCGTTGGCGATCACC
>RHCK01000456.1 GCA_010030605.1 Acidimicrobiia bacterium | reverse complement strand
TTTGAACCTCCGGCCTCCACGTCCCGAACGTGGCGCGCTAGCCAAACTGCGCTACACCCCGCGGTGCAGACCCCGAGGCTACAGGGCGGTCGCGGGTTCCGTTTCGACCGACGCATCGTCGTCAGCCGGCACTTCGGGCAAACCCTCGGCGTAGCAACCGCCTCCGGCCACCGCGCGCGATGCCCGACGCAGACGCAATGCGTCCAGCGGCTTGATCAACCAACCGTCGGCTCCGCTGCGACGCGCCATGTGAATGTCGGCCTCGCGGTCGAGCAACATCAGAATCGGCACGTGCGGAAGAGTTCCGCCACTCTCGTCAAGGCGCAGATCCATGGTGACCGCAATGCCACCCATGGTGCCGATCTGCAGGTCGAGAATCACCAGATCGGGGGTATGACCCTTGACCACACCGGCCACGGCGCGCCCGTCGCGACAGTGGGTGAAGGTGGTGTCGGGTCCACCGAGGGCGGCGACGACTTCGTCGACCAGCCAGTCGGCATCGGTTGCGAGGATCACGTGCACGGGATGAACGCTACCCGTCGCGGTGGTCGGGGGGCGAACAGCGCCTCGTGTCAACCGACGATTTCGCGCCCGAGGGCGTCGATGGTGTCCAGATCGTGAACATCGGATGCCCGCTGAAGAACGCGAGCCACCGCCGCACTGCCGACCCGTTCCAGCAGAGGCGTGATCACCACGTTCTCGGCTTCGGCCACCTGGCGCACGTGGGCCAGATTCTGCTGCAACAGAGCGGTGGTTTCGTCGCCGGCCTTGCGGGCAGTCCGCGCGGCGGTGAGGGCACTGTTCGCTGACCCCTTGCCGAAAGAGGGTTGCAGCCGATTCAGCACCAACCCGGCCACCGACACGGCGCGCCCACTCAGCTGATCGATGAAGTAGATGGCCTCGTCCACGGTGTCGCGTCGTGCGGAGCTCACCACCACGTATCGACAGTCGTCCGACCGCAACAACGACTGCACCGCACCAGCACGGCGGACGAACCCGGGTTCGATACCTTCGAACGCTTGGAAGAAATCCACGGCGTCGGCCAACACGTCGGCGCCGATGACGCGTCCGATGGTGCGCAAGATCGGTTGTGTTGCCAAGTTCAACACTTTCAAACCGCCACGCGCGGGCGTCATCAACCAGCGGTACACGCGATGGTCGAGGAAGTTCATCAGCTTCTGGGGCGCTTCGAGAAAATCCAGTGCTTCGCGCGTGGGTGGCGTGTCCACCACCACCAGATCGAACCGTTCGTCGTTGGCCAACTCGTACAACTTCTCGGCGGCCATGTA
>RHCK01000455.1 GCA_010030605.1 Acidimicrobiia bacterium | reverse complement strand
TGGCGTCGTTTCTGTCGTGGCAGCAGCGTCGGTTTCGCCGGGCAAATTCTCCGGATCCACACTCGCGTCGGGTTGGGCACCGGTTTCGAGGAACGTGAGGAAATTCGAGCCCAGGATGATCTGCACATCGATGCCTTCGACGCGCTCGGTGGCGGCTTCGAAGACGATGTTGCCGAACATGGTCGTCAACGGCTCGGACATCGCCCGTTCGACCTCATCGCTGTAGAGGATCGTGGTCGTGTCGGGTGGCGTCGTCGACACTGACCGAACGAGGATCACGTTGGTTCCCATGTACAACAAGCGAAACACGGCACTTTCGATCACCGAGGCGTCAGCGAACGGGCTGTCGAGCTGAATGCTGAGAGTCGGGTACACCGGCACCATCGCGCTCGGCGCGGCGCTCGCCATGACCATGATGATTTCTCCGACGTTGTATCCGTAGGCGTCGAGATCCTTCGGATTCTTCGTCGCGTCGTTGATGCGTGTGGCTCCGACCTGCCAGACCCGAATCGGACCGGCCAAGAACGCCGACATGAAACTTGGTACATCGGCCGGCAACTGGGCTCCGACATCCGGGATCACCGGAGCCGGCGTCGCACCGAGCGCACCCGCCCCCACGGCCGCGGCCAGCGACTCCCAGAGCGCCTTCACCGGGGCGAAACGCGACTCTTCGAACGCTGCCACGTCGCGAGCGGCCAACACCGCCGACGCATCGAGCGGCGTGAATTCATTGGGTCCGGCGACGCCAACCACACGAGTCTCGTCGTTCTCGGTATCGGTCACGTCAGCCGAGAAGGTGGGGGTCATGGTGCCCGCACGGGCGATCAATTCGGCCGTCCCGTCCACGCCGTTCACCGACACCAAGTCGATCTGGCTATTGGTGATGTCCTCGACCGCCTTCTTCAGCGCGTCGGGTCCTTCACTGCCATACACATCGGAGAGCCGCTTTGGCTCACCCTCGGGCTGTCCGCCGATCGCCGAACCAACTGGGACGAGGATCACTGTTCCGCCGGCCCCATTCGGCGACAACGCCACGACAGCCAACGAGGCGAGGATGTTCTGCTCGTCGGTCACCCCGATGACGGCCGTCGGAGTCGTGGGCAGCGTTCGCGTTGGCAACGACACCACTTCTTGCGCCGCCTTGGAATCTCTGATGGCGCGCCATGCCACCACCACCGACACCGGGAGCAGCAACAACACGACCAACGAGGACGACAACGCAACGATGGTGCGCTGACGACGAACATCGGAGAGCTTGGTCATGGTCGAGTCACCGACATTGCTCCGTA
>RHCK01000454.1 GCA_010030605.1 Acidimicrobiia bacterium | reverse complement strand
CACGCCAACCGTGTAGCCCTGCGCGGCGATGGCGGCGGCCAGATTCACGGTGACGGAGCTCTTGCCCACGCCGCCTTTGCCCGAAGCGATGGCCAACACGCGCGTGGTGTTGGGAACGGCCGTGTCGGCAGCCTTCTCCTTCGCGTTCCAGCGAGCCTTGGCCATGGTGGCCGAACGCTCGTCGGAGTTCATCTCGCCCCATTCGATCTTCACCGCGAACACGCCGGGATGGGTGGCGATGCGGGTCTCGATGTCTTTCTTGATCTGGGCGCGCAACGGACAGCCACCGATGGTCAGCTTCACTTCGATGCGCACGCGACCGTCGTCGGTGATGTCGAGGCATCGAGCCATGCCCAGATCGACCACGTCGCTTCCCAGCTCGGGGTCGATCACGCCGCGGAGGAGGTTCGTCACCTCGTCCGCGGTGGGAGGGGCGAATCGGCGCGCCATGCGGTCATGGTACCGGTGGTGACGTGGAGGTATTCGGTCGGTCGGTGACCGAAATTGTGTGACCACCCCTCGCCTCGTCGAAGCGTGACGGGTAAACTTCGGGAGCCGGTCGCTACACCGGGGCGGAGTTCCCGCCATACAACTCTGGAGGCTCATCGTGATCACCCTCACCGATTCCGCAGCGGTCAAGGTCAAGGAACTGCTCGAGGCCGAAGGCGCAACCGACATGGCTCTTCGCGTCGCCGTGCGCCCCGGCGGTTGCAGTGGCTATTCCTACGAGATGTTCTTCGACAGCGACATCACCGACGACGACGAGCAGGCCGTCTACGGCGAGGCTGTGAAGGTGGTCGTCGATCCGGCGTCGGCTCAGTTGCTGCTGGGCGCCACGCTCGATTACAAGGACGGCCTCAATCAGGCCGGCTTCAACATCACCAACCCCAACGCCACGCGCAGTTGCGGTTGCGGTCAGTCGTTCAGCTGATTCGCAGTTTCAGAATTTCCCGCTCGGACCCGAGCGTCTCATACCTCATCTTGACCATTCCGGTCATTGCCAATGTTGCTCGGGCATTGACTCTGGGTTGGTTCCCCACGTATGACGTCGGGTTTTTGCAACTGCGGGCTTTCGATGTCGGCACTCGCCGGACCCCGTTGGTGGGGATGCCGTCGACGTTGTCGGATGTGAGTGGCACCACCTCGTTTCATCCGGGGCCACTTCAGTCATGGCTGTCGGCACTGCCGGTTCGAGTGTTTTCGTTCACTCCGGTCACGCTTCTTTTGACGCAAGCCATGTTGAACGTGGCGTGGATTGTGATCGCCATCCATGCGCTTCGCCGTTCGGA
>RHCK01000453.1 GCA_010030605.1 Acidimicrobiia bacterium | reverse complement strand
TGAAAGACTCAACGAACACTGGGGTTATGTGATTCATGAGTCGAGCTCCTGTGACGATGAGTCACAGGAGCTCGACTCGGCCGTCCGCCATTGGCTGATCTGGGCTCGCCCATTCACACGAACTTCGAAGTGACCCCGGACAATTCCGCGAACCAGCCCCGCACCAGGGCGTGATCGACGATGAACTTTTGTCGGGCACGTTTCTATCGTCACTGATTTGGCTGATTCAATACGTTCGTCTCTTCTCGACGGCGCAACACCAAGAAGATGAAGAATCCACCGACAACGAATAGGAAACCCGCGAACAACGATGAAGTGAAACCACCCGATTTCGTAGCGATCGTGATCCGCACCGGCACGCCTATGGTCACTCTCTTGCCGAATTCGTTGTTTCCGCTGATGATGATGTCACCAGCGCCACTTTCGATGTCGCCCGGCACATCGATTTCGATATCTGCTGCACCCTTGTCCGACGCTGTGAACGAACGCAGGTGCCGCGGGTCGTCTCCGGATTTGGGATAAAGCCACACATCCACCGTGGATGCAGGCACAAAACCATCGATCTGCAGGGAGAACTTATCCCCGGAGGAAACAGGCACTTCTCCTTCGGGTGTCAGTGCGACCTTGTTTCTCGAGTTCGTCACCGCTCCAACGGAAACCTCCACTCCACCAACCGTCATCGTCAAAGATGAGGGCGACTGCACGACTTCGGGCGTTGCGACCACTCCACCGACAAGTGCCACCGGTTGTGTCGGATTCTCACGCTCAAGAGCGCCTGCGGGCGCCGGCAACGGCGGAAGCGTCGATGACGTGGTCGTCATCATCTGCTCCGTTGTCGTTCGCGGAACCATCGTCGTCGTACTGGTGGTCGATGTGCTCGTTGTAATTGTTCTCGATGCAGCGGTAGTTGTAGTGGTGCTCGATGCAGTGGTCGTGGTCGTGGTCGTGGTCGTGGTGCTCGATGTCGTGGTGGTGGTCGACGTCGTCGTTGAACTCACCGCAGCCGAAACCGAGAGAGATGTTCGGGGCCCATCATGACGCCTGTTCTGGAGCAAATTGCAATAGATGTAGTCCGCAGCAGCTCCAGCGCTGTATACCTGCACCGTGTAGGTACCTTCCGTTCGAGGAGCTTGAACCTCCAACGTGTACGTGACCGTGAAGTCGTTGTTCGAGAGCACCTGTAACCCTGTGTACACATTTCCTCCACCGACAACGACACCTGAGGACGTCTTGATCTCGTACTTGAACAGTGTTGTGCCCGATGGCGTCCCGTAGAGGTACCGGTTGTTC
>RHCK01000452.1 GCA_010030605.1 Acidimicrobiia bacterium | reverse complement strand
CGTGACCGACGTTCAGTTTGACCAACACCTTGCCCCGAGCATCGAGCGTGCCGAGCAGAAGCGTCATCAATTGGCCCATGGCATGGCGCTTGGCCGGATCGGCGTACGCCGCCTTGTTCACGATCATCTCGGTGTAGCTGACGAGCATGGTGTCGATGACGCGCAATCCCGCGGCGCGCAACGCGCGACCCGTTTCGGTGATGTCGACAATGCAATCCGCGATGTCGGGGATCTTGGCTTCCGAGGCGCCATACGACAAACGCACGTCGGCTCGAATGCCGCGTTCGGCGAAGTAGCGACGAGTGAGCGACGGATACTCGGTGCTGACGCGAACGCCTTGGGGCAAATCGGCCACGCTCCGGGCCGGACTGTCGTCGGCCACCGCCACGACCACCTTCACCGGATCACTGGTGGCTTTGGAGTACTTGAGCTCACCCAGGCTCTCGACCGAACTCTCGGTCTCTTCCACCCAGTCACGTCCGGTGATGCCGATGTCGAACAAACCTTCGGAGACGTACTGTGGAATCTCCTGAGGGCGAAGGATGCGCACCTCGCTGATGCGGGGGTCGTCGATGCTGGCCTTGTAATCCACGCTCGACGAGCGCTTGATGGGGAGGTCGGCGGCTTCGAAGAGTTCGAACGTGGCCTTTTCGAGGGAGCCTTTGGGGAGAACGAGGCGCAACACGCCTCTGACGCTACCGGTGCGACCGCGCGAGAACCCGACGAATTCGCGTCGTCAGTGGCTGGTGGGACGATCGTCGAGCAAACGCAACGCGTGGGGCAACACGTCGATGATGGCTTCGATCTGCTCCACGCAGCCCTTGGGCGAACCCGGCGTGTTGCAGATGATCGACGTCCCACGGATACCCACCACCCCGCGCGACAAACGACCCAAGGGGCTGATCGAGCGCATGGCCTCGGCCAAACCGGGCGCCTCGCGTTCGATCACGCGACGCGTGCCTTCGGGGGTTTGATCACGCGGTGCGAATCCGGTGCCACCGGTCGTGACCACCAGACCCGCGAAGTTCACGCACAGTCGCTCGAGGGCCTCGGCCACGTTCTCGACACCGTCGGCCGTGAGTGCGCGCTCGACGACCTCGAAACCGTGACGCTCGAGACACGCCGCCAATCCGGCACCCGAGGTGTCCTCGCGCGTTCCGTGCACGACACCATCGCTGACGGTGAGCACCTTGGCTCGCAACGGAGCGTCGTTCGACACCGGTGTTGGGCTCGTCGTGTCCGTCATGTTCATCGTGCTCCCACACGACGACGGTAACGGATGATCACCAT
>RHCK01000451.1 GCA_010030605.1 Acidimicrobiia bacterium | reverse complement strand
GACGTCACCGACGGCATTCAAAAAGCCGCGTCGCGCGCCATGTTGCGCGCGGTCGGACTGACCGACGACGACTGGGACAAGCCGCAAGTCGGAGTGGCCTCGTCGTGGAACGAGATCACGCCGTGCAACATGTCGATTCGCCGTCTCACCGAAGCGGCCAAGGTCGGTGTGCGTGCCGCTGGTGGCGTGCCGTTGGAGTTCGGCACCATCACGGTGAGCGACGGCATCTCGATGGGGCACGAAGGAATGCGCGCCTCGTTGGTGAGTCGCGAGGTGATCTGCGACTCGGTCGAAGCGGTGATGCACGCCGAACGGCTCGACGGACTCGTGGCCACCGGCGGATGCGACAAGAGCATGCCCGGCATGATGATGGCGATCGCGCGCCTGAACCTCCCGGCGGTCTTCGTGTACAACGGTTCGACGTTGCCCGGACATCACGACGGCAAGAACATCGACATCACCACCGTGTTCGAGGCCATCGGTGCGTGCGCGGCCGGCACGATCACGACCGACGAACTCACGGCCATCGAGAAGGCGGCCTGTCCGGGCGAAGGTGCCTGCGGTGGCATGTTCACCGCGAACACCATGTCGTCCATCGGTGAGGCGCTCGGATTGTCGCTACCCGGCTCGGCGTCGGCTCCCGCCGTCGATCGCAGTCGCGAGGACGACGCACGACGCGCCGGCGAGGCCGTGGTGAACATGTTGCGTCTCGGCATTCGTCCGCGCGACATCCTCACGAAGAAGGCGTTCGAGAACGCCATCGCCGTCACCAACGCGCTCGGAGGAAGCACGAACGCCGTGTTGCACCTGTTGGCCATCGCTGCCGAAGCCGGCGTGCCTTTGGAACTCGAGGATTTCAACCGCATCGCGGCCAAGGTTCCTCACATCGCCGACATGAAGCCCGGCGGAAAGTTCCACATGACCGACCTGCATCGCGTGGGTGGAGTGCCCGTGGTGTTGAAGCATCTTCTCGACGCTGGTCTCATTCATGGCGATGTGCTCACCTGCACCGGAAAGACCATGGCCGAGAACCTGGCCGAACTCACGCCGCCGGCACCCGATGGCGTGGTGGTGCATCCGTTGTCGGCCCCCATCAACTCCGAAGGCGGCATTCTTGTTCTGCGCGGATCGTTGGCGCCGCTCGGCAGTGTGGTGAAGGTGGCCGGGCTCACCGCCGAACAGCGACTCTTCGAAGGCACCGCGCGCGTGTTCGACGGCGAGGACGGTGCGATGGCCGCCATCATGGCCGGTGAGATTCGACCCAACACCGTGCTCGTCATTCGTTACGAG
>RHCK01000046.1 GCA_010030605.1 Acidimicrobiia bacterium | reverse complement strand
CGAGTTCGTTGCCTCGTTCGTTGATCGGTGGATGCACGCACGTCTCGTGCCAACTGCAGTCGATCTGAAAGATGTCGACGGAGACCCGCCCATCGGAAACCGATGTTCCCGAGACGATGTTGCCGTCCATTCGAAACGCCCCATCGATACCCAACGTTGGTAGTCGAACTGTTCCGATGTTCAACCAATCAGTCCCTTGCGTCGACTCGACCTGAACGTGCGTGCCTCCTCGTGTCGCCGTCCATGGGTCGTAGGTGAGCCAGTAACAGGAGTCGTTCTCGTTGGTGCCCGAGCACGTTGTGGTGGGGTGCGGGTAGAACTCCAAACGAATGAGTCGGGGAGATCCCGCGACCGTCACGCCATTCACTTGGCCGGTGCGCCAACCGTAGGTGGGCGATCCGAGCACTTGGTCGTAGTCCCACAGGCGACCATCCGAACTCCAGCGCACCATCTTCTCGTAGCCATCGGGATTCGAATTGGTGTACGTGGCATCGACGCCCAGCAATCCGATGGTGGACGACGTTTGCAGGGTGAAGGTCGCGGTGGTGACGACGGCGCTCACGGGTTCGACCAACGCCAGCGTGGGAAGCACCACGAATGCGAGAATCGAAAGGCGTGCGAGGAGTTTCACCTCCTGATCTTCGGCGCTGTGACGAGAGTTAAGTACGGATCGCGGTCAAGAAACCGTCAACAAGAATCAACCGGACTTGGTGGGCTTCTTCAGTGGTCGACTCTGCTTGTCGCGTTCGGCGGCCTTCTCGGCTTTCTTCCAGGCGCGCACCTTCAACAATTGCTCGGGAGAATCAATGTCGGCCACCGTGCGTGGTTCGTGGTCGCCGAACACACCGGCGGCCTCTTTCCAGCCGCGTGGGCGCACGCCCATTCGCTTGCCGAGGAGCGCAACGAAGATCTGGGCCTTCTCCTCGCCGTAGCCGGGAAGGGTGCGCAGTCGCTCGAACAATTCGGCACCGGTCTTCACGTCGGCCCACATGTTCTCGCCCTTGCCCCCGTAGGTGGTGGCCAAGATGCCGCACAGTTCATGGATACGTCGTGCCATCGAGGCGGGGAAACGATGGATGGCGGGTTTCTCGCAACACAGCGCCACGAACGCCTCCTGATCCATCGCGGAGATCTTGCGCGGATCGAGATGACCGAGACGTTGCTTCAGCGTGAAGGGACCTTTGAATGCCCATTCCATGGGCACCTGTTGATCGAGCAACATGCCAATGAGGAGTGCCGTGCCATTCGAGTTCAACAGTTTGTCGGCGATCGTGTCGCCGGTGATGAAGAGCGTGCCGGAGGATGCGGGCATGCGGTCAGAGTAGACGAGGTGCAGCGAGCACGCCCATTCGTCAGACGATGTAAGGATCGATGCGATCGGGGTCGATTCCGTAATGAGCGATGGCTTTGTCGACCACCGATGCGTCGATGGCCCCCGACGACAACAGGCCGGACAAAACCGCCACGACCACCGCGGGAGTGTCGACTTCGAAATGCGATCGCAACGCCTCACGAGTGTCGCTGCGGCCCATGCCGTCGGTGCCCAGAGGAACGAACACGCGGCCGGGGACGAAACGGGCAATCTGCTCCGGAACGATCTTCATGAAGTCGGTGACCGCCGTGATGGGCCCGGACGATCGCGACAAGAGATCCGTGACGCGGGGCGTGTTCGCGGGACGCGACGGGTGAAGTCGATTGTGGCGTTCGACAGCCAGTGCGTTCTCGCGCAACACCTTGTAACTGGTGGCCGACCACAGTTCGGCGGCCACGTCGAAACGTTCGGCCAACTCGATCACCGCCGCGTGGGCGGCACCTTGTGCCGAGCCACTGAAAAGAATCGTGGCGCGGTGCTTTGGGCCGCTCGGCGCTGCTTGCCATCGGTAGAGGCCGGACACGATGTCGTCGTCGGTGACACCGGCCGGTCGCGCGGGCATGGGGTAGTTCTCGTTGTACAGCGTGAGGTAATAGAAGACGTCGGGGTCGATCTCGCCGTTGGGTCCGGCGGCACCGCCGTACATGCGATGCAGGCCGTGCTTCACGATGGCGGCCACCTCGTAGGCGTACGCCGGGTCGTAGCTCTGGCACGCCGGCACGGTGGATGCCAACACCAAGCTGTGGCCGTCTTGATGTTGCAAACCTTCGCCCATCAGCGTGGTTCGACCGGCGGTGGCGCCCAACAGAAATCCGCGAGCACGACTGTCGGCGGCCTGCCAGATGAGATCACCCACGCGCTGGAATCCGAACATCGAATAGAAGGTGTAAAACGGCATCGACGGAACACCACGAGTGGCGTACGACGTTCCGGCCGCGATGAAACTGCTCATGGCACCGGCTTCGGTGATGCCTTCTTCGAGAATCTGGCCGTCGGACGATTCGGTGTACGAAAGCAACAGGTCATGATCGACGGGCTCGTACTTTTGGCCCTGCGACGCGTAGATGCGCAACTCGCGGAAGAGCGAGTCCATGCCGAAGGTGCGCGCCTCGTCGGGGATGATGGGAACCACGCGCGAACCGAACTTCTCGTCGCGAGCCAAGCTGCGCAACAGACGAGTGAATCCCATGGTGGTGCTCACGGCCTGTCCGCCCGAACCGCCGTCGAGTTCGGCGAACGCCGAGTCATCGGGGAGTTCCATGGGTCGACGCGCGCGCACGACGCGCTTGGGAACCGAACCACCGAGGGCCCGACGGCGCTCCTGCAGATATTGATATTCGATCGAACCCTCGCTCGGACGGAAGTAAGGCGGGACGTCACCCTCGAGAGCGGAGTCGGGAATCTCGTCGTTCAAGTACAAACGATCACGAAGAGCGCGCAACTGATCGGCGTTCATCTTCTTGATTTGGTGCGTCGAGTTACGACCTTCGATCTCGGGTCCGAGTGTCCAGCCCTTCACGGTCTTGCACAGAATGGCGGTGGGTCGACCACTGCCCAGATTCTGTGCGGCGGCACGATAGGCGGCGTACAACTTGCGGTAGTCGTGTCCACCTCGGGGCAGGGTGCTGAGCTCCTCGTCGGTGAGATGCGCCACCATCTGGCGCAGGCGCGGATCAGGTCCGAAGAAATTCTCGCGAATGAAGTTGCCGTCCTCGACCGTGTAGCGCTGGAACTCACCATCGACCGTGGTGTTCATCTTGTTCAGCAGAACGCCGTCCTTGTCCTGGGCGAGCAGGTTGTCCCACTTGGAACCCCAGATGACCTTGATGACGTTCCATCCCGCACCGCGGAACACGGCCTCGAGTTCCTGAATGATCTTGCCGTTGCCGCGCACCGGACCATCGAGGCGCTGAAGGTTGCAGTTCACGACGAAGATGAGGTTGTCGAGCTGTTCTCGCGACGCCAGTGAGAGGGCGCCGAGGGTCTCGGGCTCGTCGGTTTCACCGTCACCGAGGTACGCCCACACGCGACTGCCGCTGGTGTCGTCGAGCTGACGGTTCAACAGATAGCGGTTGAAGCGCGCGTGATAGATCGCACTGATGGGGCCGAGGCCCATGCTGACGGTGGGGAATTCCCAGAACTCGGGCATGAGTCGGGGATGCGGATAGCTGGAGAGGCCGCGTCCACCCTGACCGATCTCGCGGCGGAAGTGATCGAGGTCGTCTTCGGTGAGTCGTCCCTCCAGAAACGCGCGGGCGTACACGCCCGGGGCGGCGTGGCCCTGGAAGTAGACGTGGTCGCCCGCCGTACCGTCGTCCTTGCCGCGGAAGAAGTGGTTGAAGCCAATCTCGTAGAGCGACGCGGAACTGGCGAACGTCGACAGGTGACCACCGATGCCCTCGGCGTGCTTGTTGGCACGCACCACCATGGCCGCGGCGTTCCAGCGGATGTAGGCGCGAATGCGTCGCTCGATGTGCTCGTCGCCGGGGAACCACGGCTCGTGTTCGCGCGGAATGCTGTTCACGTACGGAGTCGACACCGTGGCGGGAAAGCTCACTTGGGACTCGCGGGCTCGCTCGAGTAGTCGAGACAGCAGGTAGCGGGCGCGCACCTTTCCGTGAACGTCGATGACCGCGTCGAGGGAATCGAGCCATTCCTGGGTTTCGCCGGGATCGGTGTCGGGGAGTTGATGCACGGAACCGTCGAACAACATTCCGCCAGTCTCGCATGGTTACCGATTGGTAGGGGGAACGTGTGCGAACATGAGCAACCCATGAACAACCCCACGACCGCTCCCTTCATCGATCACGTTCTTGCCGTGTACACCGACGGCGCGTGCAGTGGGAACCCCGGCCCGGGGGGCTGGGCATGGGCCGTGGCGCCCGACGGCAACCGTCGCGGATCGGGCGGTGAATCGCGCACCACGAACCAACGCATGGAGTTGGTGGCCGCCATCGAAGCGATACGAACCATGGGGCCGGTCGCGCGTGCGGAAGCCAAGCGACTGGTGATCGTGAGCGATTCGACGTACGTGGTGAATTGCTTCAAGGACCGTTGGTGGGTGCGCTGGAAGGCCAACGGCTGGAAGAACGCAAAGAAGGAGCCGGTGGCCAACGCCGATCTGTGGCGCGACCTCATCGACTTGTACGAGGCCTATCCGACCGATGAGCGACCCGACTTCCAATGGGTGAAAGGTCACAGCGGAGACGCGATGAACGACCTGGTGGACCAACTGGCGGTCGCCGAGAGTCAAAAGTAACCCCTGAGCAGGGGTGACGAGACCTGAAGGGGTCGTGGTCGGTACGGTGCGCGTCGGCGGATGTCACCCCCCGGCACCCGTCGATTTCTTCAGCCCTCCGGATTGCGAGCCGATAAAAGCGCAGTTCCCGACGCCCAACCGCCATGACTCTGACCCGCCGTTTGCTCCCCTTTTTGTCGGGGGCACTTCTCGCCTCGGGTCTGGTGGCATTGGCGCCGGTCGCACCGGTGGCCGCCACCCCGGGTGACCCCAACGAAGCAGTGGCCATCGTGGTGAACGGCCAGGGCAGTGGTCACGGGCGCGGACTGTCGCAGTACGGAGCACTTGGTTGGGCCATCGGACGCGGCGACGGAATTGCTCGGGACTACAACTGGATTCTCGATCACTATTACAGCGACACGGTGATGGGCTCGGCCAGCGTGGGTCAACGCATCACGGTGCGGATGCTCAGCTACGACGGAGCGTCGCAGGTGTCGGTGATCGCGGCGAACAGCAATGCGCAGTGGTCGTTGAACGGCGAGGTGCAACCCGGCTCGTACGCGTCGATCGTGGCCCGCAAAGTGAGCGGAAGCGAGGCTTTCGATGTGTGGGGATTTCCGTACGCGGTCTGCCCGACGTCGACCGATCCTTTGGCGTGGTGGCAGTACCTGGGTCGCGCTTCCGGTGCACGTTCGAGCGCGATACTCGGGTTTTCCGTTCCCGATGGAGACGTGCCCGGCACCGCGCCGGGCAACACGTTGGGCGTGTGCGGTTCGACCGGTGCCGTGACGCACTATCGAGGAAAGTTCTTCGCCACGTTCAGCAGTGATGGCGCGGTTCGACTCGTGAACGATGTCGAGGTCGAGTCGTATTTGCGTGGTGTGGTGCCGCGTGAATCGCCTGCGGATTGGGGCAATTGGGCGTACGGACTCGGGATGAACGCGTTGCGTGCGCAGGCGGTGGCGGCGCGTTCGTACGCGTTGGCCCAGAATCGTTATTCGCCATACGCCAAAACGTGCGACACCGACACCTGTCAGGTGTACGGAGGTGCAGCCAGTCGCGTTTCAGCCAGTGCGGCGGCCGTCAGAAAGGAAAACGACAACACCGATATTGCGGTGAGCGACACGGCATCGATGATTCGAGTGCGAACATCGGCGCCCACCGTGCCGGTGTCGACCGAATTCTCCTCCTCGAACGGCGCACGCACTGCTGGCGTGAATTTCCCTCCGGTCGATGACGCGGGAGATCAGACCGACTTCAACCCGTTCGTGCGCTGGACACGAGTCTTGGACATGGCTGGCTTGGCATCACGAGCTGGTCTCGCGCGCATCACCCGCATCGAGACCGAACCCGATCCGACGTTGTTGGCGAAGGGCACGTACGGAAGCACTCCGGCGTGGGCCGTTCGTTTGCGTATTTACAACGGAACGCAATCGGTCACGAAAACAACGGCGTGGTTACGTAGTGCCTACGACTTGCCGTCGGAATCGATCACGGTGAGCCTGGTGAACCGCGACTTCGCGAGCAGCAACGACTTCGTCTTCATCTCGGACTCGGTTGGCGCGTCGGTGGCCACTTCGTCGGGGTCGGGCGAATTGCCCACCTTGTTGAATTCGGTATTCGACACCGCGACGTACAACACCGAGTCCAGTCGGTGCACGGTTGGATCGTGTTCACCCGCCACCTCCGATGGACTGACGGTGGCGCGAAATCTGACGGGCACCCCCGACGTGGCCATCGTGGAGTTGGGTTACAACGACACCCAGTCGAGTTTGGGTTCCGAAATCGATCAGGTGATGCAGGCCCTCGTCGGCAAAGGCGTTCGCGTGGTTGGTTGGGTGACCATGTCGGAACGGCGAATGAGCGGCAGTGTGGCCACGTACGCCGCGGGTAATCGGGCGATCCGTGCCGCGGCGACACGATGGCCGCAAATGAGGGTGTTGGACTGGGACGGCGCCAGTTGGGGAGGCACAAAGGACCGTTGGTACACCGACGACGTGCACCTGACGAACACCGGTCAGGCCGAGTTCGCGTTGTGGTTGCGCGATCGGGCGATCGAGTTGGCGGGCGGGCGACCGGGATCTCCGCAGTGGGTCGTGAAGGTGTCGCCCGGCGTGGACTTGCGAATTCCGATTCTCGAGACCGCGGGGGCACCGCAATCGGGCGTGACCGGTGTGAGCATGAACTTCACCGTCGTCGATCCGGCCGGCGAGGGTTACCTCACTGTGTGGCCGTGTGGATCGGCCAAGCCCGACACCTCGAGCCTCAACTACAAGGCTGGTCAGATCGTGGCCAATGCCGTGGTGTCGCAGGTGGATTCGACCGGCCTTGTCTGCGTGGCTTCGAACGTGTCGGCACACGTGATCGTCGACGTGAACTCGTGGTTCACGTCGGCCGCTGGTTTCACTCCGATGACTCCGTATCGACTTCTCGACACACGACACGGTGTGGGCGCACCGCAGGCGAAAGTGGGGGCGCTCGATGGCTCGGCGGGTGCATTGGCGGTTCGATTCGGTGGCGTGAACGGCATTCCTTCCTCAGGCGTGAGCGCCATTTCGTTGAACCTGACGGCGACGGGTACATCGGTGGACAAATACGGCGGATTCGTCACCGCCTATCCGTGTGATGTCGCCCTGCCCAACGTGTCGAGTTTGAACTTCGTCAACAACGTCAGTGTTCCGAACTCGGTGATCGTTCCCATGTCGGCCACTGGTGACATTTGCTTCTACGTTCGAGGCCAAGCCGACCTGATTGCCGACGTGAACGGTTGGTTCTCGAGCAGTGGAAGTTTCACCAAGGTCGCTCCGCAACGCATCGCCGACACGCGTAATGGCATCGGCGTAGCGAAGACCCGGGTGGGTGCGTTGAATGGTGGTGGCACCGCCTTGGTGGTTCCGGTGGCCAACGTGGCGGGTGTTCCTGCGACTGGTGTCGACGCGGTCTCGGTGAACGTGACCGTGACCGGAAGCAAGGCGAACGCGTACGGGGGCTACGTGACCGTGTACCCGTGCGGCACCATGCCCGATGCTTCGACATTGAATTTCGTGTCCGGACAGACGGTGCCGAACGCGGCCATCGCGCGCGTGTCGGCCGATGGGAAGGTGTGCATTTACGTGTACGGAGAGGCCGACGTGATCGTGGACGTGAACGGATGGTTCGGGTCGGCACGGGGTTTCACCGGCATGACGCCGGTGCGCGTGAGCGACACGCGAAACGGCCTCGGATCGGTGCCGGGCAAGTAGATCTTGGCGCCCTGTCGGATGGGGCAATCCGTGACGGGCGTGTCTAGCCTGACGGCATGGATATCAACGGAGCAAGCGCAATCGTCACGGGTGGAGCATCGGGAATCGGAGCCGCCACCGCACGTCTTCTGGCCGCCAAGGGCGCCAAGGTGGTCGTGGCCGACCTACAAGCCGACAAGGGCGAAGCCATCGCCAAGGAAATCGGCGGAGCATTCTGCAAGGTCGACGTCACCAAGACCGACGACATCGTGAACGCCGTCGAAATGGCCAAGAGCATGGGCCCGTTGCGCGTGTTGGTGAACTCGGCCGGTATCGGCTGGGCCCAGCGCACCGTCGGTCGCGATGGTTCGTACGACTCGGCTGCCAACCTCGACGCGTACAAGAAGGTCATCGCCATCAACTTGGTCGGCACCTTCGACTGCATCCGTCTGGCCGCCACCGCCATGAGCACCACCGAGCCGTTGAACGACGGTGAGCGTGGCGCCATCGTGAACATCGCCTCGGTCGCTGCTTTCCGAACTGGCCTCGATGGTCGTCGAGTGCGTGACCAACAGCTACATGAACGCCGAGACCATCCGCGTGGATGGCGGCATCCGCATGCCACCCAAGTGATGTGAACGACGACTCGTCTCATCGGGTCGGGTTCGAGATCACGAGGATCTCCAGCAGTTCAGCGTGAAAAATTCCTGCGGAGCAATCGGGGGTTCGGTGCGCTCAAGCGGATCTCATTTCGGGCGCTTGAAAACGAGCAAGAATTCTTGTGACGGGCTGTGGACGGCTCGTGTGAAGTAGGTGGTGCTCACCAGTTCCCAACCCTCGGAACCCAAACGCGCCAAGCTTGCCTGGAGAGTGCGCTCGAGATTCATGTTCAGATCTTTGTGAGTTTCCGTATGGTATTCCCATCGCTGCATGTGTCTGCTCCTTGGTTGGGTGATCCGAAAGTATGACGACGATTCTCAATGGATCACAAATGGGGAGATCCAGCGAGTCAGAGAGCGGACCTCGGTTCTGGACGCACTTGATCGAGGATCAGGTGGTGTAATCGGCGTTGATGCGCACGTAACCGTCGGTGAGATCGCAACCCCACACGGTGCATTCGGTCGAACCGGTGTTCAGCGACACGTGAATGCGCACGTCGGCGCCCTTCATGTACGCGCTCAATCGCGCCAGACCGGACTCGTCGACGGCCACGGGGTACACCTCTTGGTCGCCGAAGCGGATGACGACCCGCTCTTGATCGATG